>DATKFT010000220.1:0-2173 GCA_035544335.1 Pseudorhodoferax sp. | reverse complement strand
CGCGCAGGGCGTGCGCCGTGTCGTGCTGGGCGGCGGCTGCTTCTTCAACCCCATCCTGCGCGAGCGCGTGCAGGCCGCACTCGCCGCGCAGGACCTCCAGGTGCTGCAGGCCGGCAGCCGGGGCTGCGGCGACGCGGCGCTGGCCTGGGGCCAGGCCTGGGTCGCCACGCGCCAGCTGCAGGCCCTGGCCACACACGAGGAGACCAGCGCATGTGCCTAGCCATTCCGGCCCGCGTCGTGGAGCTGCTGCCCGACGAGCAGGCCACCGTCGAACTCGGCGGCATCCGCAAGTGCATTTCGATCGCGCTGGTGCCGCAGGCCCGGGTGGACGACTACGTGGTCGTGCACGTGGGCTATGCCATCGGCCTGCTCGACCGCGAAGAGGCCGAGCGCACGCTTGCGCTGCTGGCCGAACTGGCCCAGGAGGGGACGCCATGAAGTACATCACCGAATTCCGCGACGGCGCGCTCGCGCAGGGCCTGGCCGCGCGCATCGCGGCCGAGGCCAGGCCGGACCGCAGCTACCGCTTCATGGAGTTCTGCGGCGGCCACACGCATGCGCTTGCGCGCTACGGCGTGCTGGGGCTGCTGCCGCCCAACCTGCGCATGGTGCACGGCCCGGGCTGCCCGGTCTGCGTGCTGCCGATCGGCCGCGTGGACCTCGCGGTCGCGCTGGCGCTGGACCATGGCGTCACGCTGTGCGCCTATGGCGACACGCTGCGCGTGCCGGCCTCGCCGCGCGGCGGGGCCGAGCCGCTCTCGCTGCTCAAGGCCAAGGCCCGCGGCGGCGACGTGCGCGTGGTCTATTCGGCCGCCGATGCGCTCGCGCTGGCGCGCGCAGAGCCCGGACGCGAGGTGGTGTTCTTCGCGATCGGCTTCGAGACCACCACGCCGCCCACGGCGCTCGTGCTGCGCGAGGCCGCGCGGCTGCAGCTGCCCAACTTCAGCGTGGTCTGCAACCATGTGCTGACGCCGCCGGCCATGGGCGCCATCGTCGACGGCGAGGCCGAGATCGACGGCTTCGTCGGCCCGGCCCATGTCAGCATCGTGATCGGCTCGGATCCGTACGCGCGCTTCGCGCAGGAGCACGGCAAGCCGGTCGTGATCGCGGGCTTCGAGCCGCTGGACCTGCTGCAGGCCATCCTGATGCTGGTGCGCCAGGTCAACGCGGGCCGGGCCGAGGTCGAGAACCAGTTCACGCGCGCGGTCACGCCGGGCGGCAACCTGGGCGCGCAGGCCGTCATGGACGAGGTGTTCGAACTGCGCGAGGCCTTCGAGTGGCGCGGCCTGGGCAGCATGCCGCTGTCGGCGCTGCAGATCCGTGCGCGCTACAGCGCCTTCGACGCCGAGCAGCGCTTCGACCTGCAGTACCGCGCCGTGCGCGACCACAAGGCCTGCGAGTGCGGCGCCATCCTGCGCGGCACCAAGGCGCCGCAGGACTGCCGCATCTTCGGCACGGTCTGCACGCCCGACAACCCCGTGGGCTCGTGCATGGTCTCCAGCGAGGGCGCCTGCGCGGCGCACTACAGCTACGGGCGCTGGCGCGATGCGGCGCCGGTGGCGACCCCGGAGGTGATGTGATGAAGGCGCGCAAGGACTACCAGCGGCCGCTGGACCTGCGCCACGGCCGCGTGGACATGAACCACGGCGCCGGCGGCAAGGCCGCGGCCCAGCTCATCGCGCAGCTGTTCGCGGCCGCGTTCGACAACGCGTACCTCGACCAGGGCGACGACGGCGCCGCGCTGCCGCTGCCGGACTTCGATCCGCGCGAAGGCCGGCTGGTCATGGCGACCGACGCGCACGTGGTCTCGCCGCTGTTCTTCCCGGGCGGCGACCTGGGCTGCCTGGCGGTGCACGGCACGGTCAACGACGTGGCCATGCTGGGCGCGCGGCCGCTGTACCTGGCGGCCAGCTTCATCCTCGAAGAGGGCTTCCCGCTGGCCGAGCTGCAGCGCATCGTGCACTCCATGGCCGCGGCCGCGCGCGCGGCCGGCGTGCCCGTGGTGACGGGCGACACCAAGGTGGTCGAGCAGGGCAAGGGCGACGGCGTGTTCATCGCCACGACCGGCGTGGGCGTGCTCGCGCCCGGTGTGCGCATCGGCGGGCGCCAGGCGCGCGCGGGCGACGCGGTGCTGCTGTCGGGCAGCATCGGCGAGCATGGCGTGGCCGTGCTG
>DATKFT010000219.1:0-5764 GCA_035544335.1 Pseudorhodoferax sp. | reverse complement strand
GGGCCGCTGCCCTTGTAGGGCACGTGGTTCATCTTGGGCTTGCCGATGCGGTCGCGGAACAGCTCCATGCCCGCGTGCGTGAGGCTGCCGGGGCCCGCGCTCGCGTAGTCGATGTCCTTGCCGGCCTTGTCCTGCGCCTTCACCCACTCGATGAACTCCTTGACGTTCTTGGCCGGCACGGTGTTGGGCACGGCGAGGATCAGCGAGGAGGTCAGCAGCAAGCCGATGGGCGTGAGCTTGAGCGGGTCGGCCATGGCCGTGTTGCGGTAGGTGTGCGGATTCAGCGTGATGTTGCCGTTGCCCACCAGCAGGCGGTAGCCGTCGGGCGCCGACTTCATGACGTAGTCGGTGCCGATGTTGCCGCCGGCCCCGGCCTTGTTGTCGATGACCACGCCCTGGCCCAGCACGCTCTGCATGCCGGCCGTGACCATGCGGCCCGCGAAGTCGGTCTGGCCGCCGGGCGGGTAGCCCACGACCAGCGTGACGGGTTTGTTGGGCCAGGCGCTCTGGGCGAAGCTCAGCGGGCTGGCGATGGCCGCGGCGATTCCCGTCGCGGTGGCCAGGCCCTGTTGCAGGACGGTGCGGCGCGTGGCAGCGCCGGTTGTGTGACGCATGGTGTGTCTCCTCGTCGGGTGGATGGAATCGTCATGTTCTTGTGTTGTCAGTTGGCCATGGCGCTGGCGCGCCATCCGCAGCATCCGACACCGGCTCGCAAGCAGCGGTTCAGAAGGCCGCGCAACAGGCCATGCAAGTGCACCCGCGGAACGGGCTCTGCACGGCCGCTGGGTGCGCCCCTCGAGCGGCATCGGATGGCTACACGAAGTGAGCCAGCCCAACGGGGTGCTTCCATTTCAGTGCGCCACGAGCGTGGCAGGCAGGTCCGCAAGGCCGGCGATGCGCTGCACCGCGGGCGGCAGCTCGGCCGGGTGCTCGCCGAGCGCGAACACGCGCATGCCGGCGGCCAGGCCTGCCGCGATGCCCGAGGCACTGTCCTCGACCACGGCGCACTCTTCGGGTGCGAAGCCGATTTCACGCGCGGCATGCAGGAACAGGTCGGGGGCGGGCTTCCAGGCGCCGATGTCGTAGGCGCTGAAGATGCGGCCTTCGAACCAGGGCAGCAGTCCCGTGAGGCCCAGCACGAGCTCGATCTTGTGGCGCGGCCCGTTGGAAGCCACGCAGAACGGCAGCTGCAGGCCGCGCACGAGGTCCAGCGCGCCTTCTATTGGCTGCAGATGCGCCTTGAAGTAGCCGGCCATGCGCGCGCGCACGCGGTCCTCGAAATCGGCCGGCAGCGGCTGGCTGCTGCGTTCGGCCACCAGCGCGATCTGGCGCGACATGGGCGCGCCGCGCTGCGCGTCCAGCTGCGCGCGCGCGGCTTCGGGCAGACCATACAGCGCGCCCTCGGCCAGCATGGCCTCCACGAGCCAGGGCTCGCTGTCGACCAGCGTGCCGTCGCAATCGAAGATCAGGGCGCGGATGGATGTCATGTCTTCTGGGGGTTCTGCTTGAGGTCGTACAGGATAGCCGCGCTCGTGAGTCCCCCATCGACCACGAGGTCGTGGCCGTTGACGAAGCGCGCGTCGTCGCTGGCCAGGAAGGCGATCGCGTCGGCCACTTCGTCGGCCTGGCCGTAGCGGGCCATGGGCGTGGCCTGCACGATGGCCTGGCGGATCACGGGGCCGTGCAGGGTGGCGGTCTGCGCGGTCTCGATGGGGCCGGGCGAGACCGAGTTGACCGTGATGCCGAACGGCGCGAGGTCGATCGCGCAGGACTTGGCCAGCGCCAGCACCGCGCCCTTGGACGAACAATAGGCCGCGCGCCCCGACCAGACCTGCTGGCCCGAAATCGAGGCGATCATCACGATGCGGCCCTGGCGCCGCTCCACCATGCGCCGCGCCACGGCCTGGGTGGCGAGGTAGGTGCCGGTCAGGTTGATGTCGAGCACGCGGCGCCAGGCCTCGATGGGCGTGTCCAGCACCGAACCCTGGAAGCTCACGCCCGCGCTGTTGACGAGCACGTCGATGGCGCCGTGCGCCTGCCAGGCGGCGGCCACGGCCTCTTCGACCTGGGCCGCATTGGTCACGTCCAGCGCGTGGCAGCTCACGTGGCCGGCCGGCTGCGCGAGTTCCTCGGCCACGCGGCGCAGTTCGTGCGCATTGACGTCGGCCAGCGCCACGCGGGCGCCCTCGCGCAGCAGGCGCCGCGCGCTGGCCAGGCCCAGGCCGCTGGCGCCGCCCGTGATGAAGGCGGTCCTGCCCGCGAAGCGGCCGAAGGGGGTGGATGTGGTCATTCTTGTCTCCGTTGTTCTGGCCTGCGCATGATGCCTGCCGTCAGTCCATCAGCAAGCCGCCGTTCATGTCCAGGATCTCGCCCGTGATGAAGCCCGACAGCGGCGAGGCCAGGAAGCGCACGGCATGCGCGAACTCCTCGGGCTCGCACCAACGGCCCACGGGGATCTGGCGCAGCAGCGCTTCCTGCTGCTCGGCCGTGAGCTGGGCCGTGACCATGGGCGTGCGCACATAGGCCGGCGCGATCGCGTTGCAGGTCACGCCATGGCCGGCCAGCTCGCGCGCGAGCGAGAAGGTCAGCGCGCCCATCGCGCCCTTGGACACCGAGTAGGCCGTGCCCGCGGTCAGCCCACCGGTCTTGGCGGCCAGCGAGCCCGTGTTGACGATGCGGCCCCAGCGCCGCGCCTTCATGGCCGGCACCACGGCCTGGGCCCAGTAGAAGGCGCCGTCCAGGTTCACGGCCAGCACCTGGCGCCATTCGGCCGCGTCCGTGGCCTCGAGCTTGTTGTTGGTCAGCACGCCCGCGTTGTTGACGAGGATGTCGACCTCGCCGAGGCGCGCGCGCACGGCCGCATGCGCGGCGGCCACGGCCGCCGGGTCGGCGATGTCGCAGGCGAAGCCGGCCACGCGCGTGCCGTGCAGCGCTTCCAGTTCGCGCAGCGGCGCCTCGGCGCGGTCGACCATGGCCACGCGGCAGCCGTCGGCGACCAGGGCCTCGACCGTGGCACGGCCCATGGTGCCGGCCGCGCCCGTGACGACGGCGACCTTGTCCTGGAGCGGGAGGGAAGCGGACATCTCAGACCTTCAGGTTCAGCTTGTTGATCAAGGCGCGGTACATCGCGTTGTCCTGCTCCATCACGGTGCGGAACTCGGGCTGGTCCAGGTAGCCCTCCTTGAGGTTGAGCTTGTGCATGGTCTCCTTGAGCGCGGGCTCCTGCATGGCCTTGGCCACGGCCTGGCGCAGCACGGCGATGACCTCGGGCGGCGTGCCCTTGGGGGCAGCCAGGCCGCGCCAGCCCGTGACCAGCACGTCGATGCCGCGTTCCTTGGCCGTGGGCACCTGCTCCCAGCCCGAGCCGATGCGCTGCGCGCCCATGACGGCCAGCGGACGCACCTTGCCGTCGGCCACGAAGGCCGCCATGTCGGGCGGCGTCAGCGACAGCGCGTCCACATGGCCGCCCGTCAGGTCCAGCAGGCCCGGGCCCGCGCCGCGGTAGGGCACGTGCGTGAACGGCACGCCGGTCTTGTCGGACAGCACCACGGCCGCCAGGTGGCCCAGCGAACCCGGGCCCGCGTTGCCGACCTTCAGGCCCTCGCCGCCGGCCTTCTTGCTCGCGGCCAGCAGGTCTTCGATGGTGCGGATCGGCGAGTCGGCGCGCACGGCGATCGTGGCCGGGTCGGCGTTCAGGCGCGCGATCGGCGTCACGTCGTCGGACGTGAAGCGCACGCCACCCATGTGCGGAATGATCGTGATCTCGACCGTGATGATGCCGATCTTGTAGCCGTCGGGCCGTGCGGCCACGAGTTCGGCCCAGCCCACGCCACCACTGGCGCCGGCCTTGTTGATGATGACCAGGCTTTGCGGCAGGTACTTGCGCGAGGCCTCGGCCAGGGTGCGCGCCAGCGCGTCGGTGCCGCCGCCGGGCGGGAAGGGCACGATGAACTCGATGGGCTTGTTCGGGTAGGCACCCTGCGCGAAGGCAGGCGCGGCGATGGCGGTCGCGGCCGAGACACCGGCGAGCAGCACGGAACGGCGCGTGGCGCCCGGGCGGAGTTGTTGTGGCATGGATGAGTCTCCTTGAGGAATAAAGAATCGGTGCGGCCGCGGCCAGGCGGCCTCGGGGGTCAGCGGCGGCTCGCGCGCCAGCCGGCGACCAGGCGGCGGAAGTTGGCCGCGACCTGGGCGGTGAAGCCGGCGTCGTCGATCTCGCCGCGCAGCCAGGCCTCGCTGGGGCCGGTCCAGCAGCTGCGGCCGACCATGAAGCCCTTGACGATGGGTGCCTGCGCCGCGTGGAAGCTCTCGACGAGCTGCTCGAGCGGCTGCGACAGGCCCAGGATCACGGCGCCGCGGCACCATGGGTCGCGCTCGCGCACCAGCGCGTCCAGCGCCTGCCATTGCGCGGCGGCCATGGGCGGCAGCTTCCACCACTCGGGCTGCAGGCCCAGGTCGTAGAAGCGGCGCACGGCGCGCACCACGGCCTCGCCCTGGCCGTCGCCTTGTTCGTGCGCGACCGAGCCGGCCGGCGGGATCACCTCGAGCAGCAGCTCGTGGCCGCTCGCGCGCGTGGCCTCCCAGACCTGCTGCAGCCATTCCTCTTGCTCGGCGCGCAGCGCCTCGGCATCGTCGGGGTGGTAGAAGACCAGGCACTTGACGGTCAGCTCGCGCGGCCAGTGCGCGAGCTCCGAGGCCAGCGAGGCCGTGCCATCGAAGCGCAGCGGGCGCGAGCCCGGCTTCTCGATGGGCCGGCCGATCCACCAGCCACGGCCCGCGGCGGCGTGCAGCGCCGCCTGGCCGATGCGCCCGTCGATCAGCACGCCGATGCGGCCGCGGTTGCCCGCGTCCTGCTCCACCTGGGCCACGACCTCGTTGGGCAGCAGCTTGAGCGCGGGGAGGCGGCCGGCATCGGCGCCGGTCTTGCGCGCCAGGTCTTCGAGCTGCGAGCGGTGGTCGTAGGCCATCACGCAGACCTCGGGCCATTGCGCGCGCGGGGCCGACACGCGGTGCAGGTGCGAGAGCACGGGGTCCTTGTCGGGCTGCGGGTGGCGGTGGCCCGAGAACCAGTGCGCGAGTTCGGCCTGCGTGGGCATGGCCGGCGCGCAGCCGTGGCGCGAGACCACGATGGCGCCGCAGGCGTTGGCGATCGCGGCCGACTCGGCCAGCGTCTTGCCCGTCAGCAGGCCGGTGAGCAGGCCCGAGGCGAACGCATCGCCCGCACCCAGCACGTTGAGCACCTCGATGCGCTCGCCCAGCACGGTGGGCGCGTCGTCGATCGCTGCCGGCACGGCGCCTTCGATGAGGCTGCAGCCCAGCGGGCCGCGCTTGACCACGAACACCGCCTGCGTGTGCTCGCGCGCACGGCGCAGGCTGGCCATGAGATCGCCCTCCACGCCGCCCGCGATCATCCACTCCTCCTCGGTGCCGATGATGAGTTCGAACTCGCCGAGCTGGGCCTGCAGGTGGGCCGAGACGCTGTCGCTGCCCACGTAGCGCGTCTCCCCGTCGCCCTTGCCCGTGAGGCCCCACAGCACGGGCCGGTAGTCGATGTCGAGCGCACGCACGAGGCCGTGGCGGCCCGCGATCTCCAGCGCGCGCCGGCTCGCGGCCAGGGTGCCGGGCGTGGACAGATGCGTGCCCGTGATGACCAGGCAGCGGCAGCGCGCGAGGAAGTCCTCGGAGATGGCCGCGGCATCGATGGCCATGTCGGCGCAGCTCTCGCGGGCGAACAGCAGCGGGAAGCTGTGCTGGTCGCGCAGGC
>DATKFT010000218.1:0-2937 GCA_035544335.1 Pseudorhodoferax sp. | reverse complement strand
GCGCGCCCAGGTCCGCGCGCCGGTCGGCGGCCTCGTCACCAACCTGGACCTGCGCCAGGGCAGCTACGCCACGGCCGGCCGGCCCGCGCTGGCGCTGGTGGACGCCGCCTCGCTCTACGTCGAGGGCTACTTCGAGGAGACCAAGCTGCCGCGCATCCACGTCGGCGACCGCGTGCGCGTGACGCCCATGGACGGCGGCACCGTGTTGGGCGGCACGGTCGACAGCCTGGCTGCCGGCATCGCCGACCGCGACCGCTCGACCAGCGCCAACCTGCTGCCCAGCGTGACGCCCACCTTCAACTGGGTGCGGCTGGCCCAGCGCGTGCCCGTGCGCGTGCGCCTGGACCCGCTGCCCGAGGGCACGCGCCTGGTCGCGGGCCAGACCGTGACGGTGCAGGTGGTCGAGGCCAGCGACGCGCGCGGGAGCTGAGCATGGCCCGCCACCACGCCCCGCTCGCACTCTCCTCGGCGCTGGCCCTGCTGCTCGCCGCCTGCGGCACGGCGCCGGTCGGCCCCGACTACCGCCAGCCGCCCGAAGCACTGGCCAGCCAGCCGGCCGCGGCCGGGCCCTTCGCGGGCGCCCAGGCCGCGCCGTTCTCGCCAGATCCGCTGCCGCAGGACTGGTGGCGGCTCTGGCACGAGCCCGTGGTCGACCGGCTGGTCGGCCAGGCGCTCGCGCACAACACCGACCTGCGCCAGGCCGTGGCCAACCTGGAGCGCATGCAGGCCGTGGAGGTCGAGGTCGGCGGGGCCGCCAAACCCAGCCTCGGCCTGTCCGGCGGCCCCTCGTACGGCCATGTCTCGGGCCTGTCGCTGCTGCAGAAGGACCACGTGCCGCCGAACGCCGTGCACTACGGCGCCAATGCATCGCTGTCCTACCAGGTCGACTGGGTCGGCCAGATCCGCCGCGCGATCGAGGCGGCCGAGGCCGGCACGGCCGGCGCGCAGGCCGCCGTCGACCTCGTGCGCGTGAACGTGGCCGCCGCCACGGCGCGCGCCTACGCCCAGGCCTGCACGAGCGGGCTGCGGCTGCAGGCCGCGCAGAAGTCGGTGGCCTTGCAACGCGAGGCCCTGGGCGTGACCGAGCGGCTGCAGGAGGCCGGCCGCGCCGGCAGCATCGACGCCGCGCGCGCGCGTGCCCAGCTGCAGCAGCTGAACGCGGCCCTGCCGCCGCTGCAGGCCGAGCGCCAGGGCGCGCTGTACCGGCTCGCCACGCTGACGGGCGCACTGCCGCAGGACTTTCCGCGCGATGTGGCCGGCTGCGCGGCGCCGCCGCAGGTTGCCGGCGCGATCCCCGTGGGCGACGGCGCGGCGCTGCTGCGGCGCCGGCCCGACATCCGCCAGGCCGAGCGTGCGCTGGCCGAGGCCACGGCACGCATCGGCGTGGCCACCGGTGACCTCTATCCCAAGGTCACGCTGGGACTGTCGGCCGGCTCGGTCGGCGCGGCCTCGGGCTTCGCGCACGCCGACACCTTCAGCTGGAGCCTGGGCCCGCTGGTCTCCTGGACCGTGCCCAACACCGGCGTGGCCCAGGCCCGCATCGCGCAGGCCGAAGCGGGCACGCGCGCGGCGCTGGCCCGCTTCGACGGCACCGTGCTGACCGCGCTGCGCGAGACCGAGACCGCGCTCACGGTCTACGCGCACGAACTCGACCGCCATGCGGCCCTCAAAGCCGCGCGCGACGACAGCGCCGCCGTGGCCGCGCAGGCGCGCCAGCTCTACCAGAACGGCAAGACCGGCTACCTCGACGCGCTGGACGCCGAGCGCGTGATGGCGGCCAGCGAGGCCGCGCTCGCGGCCTCGGACGCACAGCTGGCGGACGACCAGGTCGGGGTGTTCCTGGCGCTGGGCGGGGGGTGGTGAGCGGCGGGCGTACACCATTTGACGCTCGGCCTTTTCAGCTCCAAAATGGATCTGATCCATTTTGGAGCCAACATGCCGAATCTCTCTGTCAAGGATGTGCCCGAAGCCTGGGCAGAGGCGCTGCGCCAGCGGGCCGCGCGCAACCACCGCTCGCTGCAAGGCGAGCTCATGGCCATCCTGGAAGGCGCTGTGAACGGGGGAGCTCCCGTTGTGCCCAAACCAGCCGGCCAGGCACAGGGCTGGAAAACCGTCGCCCAGATCGCAGCGGAACTGCGTGCGAAGTACCCACAACCCGTGACGAGCGTACCGACCGGGCGGGACATCATCCGCGCTGAACGCGACGCCCGATGACGATGCCGCCGTCCGCCCTGCACGTGGCAGAACCGCCGGCGCACTACCTGGTGTTGCCGCCTCTGGTGGTCGACTGCAGCGTATTGGCCGGACTGCTGTTCCAGGAGGCCTGGGAGCGTCAGGCAGGCGACGCGATCGAAGCCCGGACCCTGCATGCGCCACACCTGCTGGCCACGGAGCTCACAAGCGTCGCGCTGAAGAAGCACCGGCTGGGCATGCGCGACATCGCGAGCGACGGCTTGGCAGCGTTTGCGCAGCTCGACATCGCCCTGCACGAGGTCCAGCCTGCCCAGGTATTGGCGCTGGCCATCCGCTACCAGCTCAGCGCCTACGACGCCGCCTACCTGTGGCTGGCGGCCGAGCTCAAGGCACCGCTGGCCACCTTCGACGCCAGGCTGGGCACGGCCGCCCAGACGCACCTGGCCAGCCTGGACTGATCAGCGGGCCTGCGCCAGTGCCGCCAGCGCCTGCGCCGTGGCCGCGTCGACCGGGAAGAAGGACTCCACGGCCAGCTCCTGCAAGGTCACGTCCACGGGCGTGCCGAAGATGGTCGTGGTGCTGATGAAGCTCAGCACGCCCGCCTCGGTGCGCAGCTGGAACGGCACGACCACGCTGGACAGTTCGCCACCGCCCGCCGGCATCGCATGGCCGGCCTCGCCGACCGGATAGGCCGCCAGCTCGTCGTGCAGCGCCTGCAGCACCGCATCGCCCGTGGCCGCGATC
>DATKFT010000217.1:0-22718 GCA_035544335.1 Pseudorhodoferax sp. | reverse complement strand
CAGTTCGGCAAGGCCTACCTGGCGCAGGCGCGCTTCGTGCGCGCCCGGCTCGTGGGCGCGGACTTCGAGTCGGCGCGCATGAGCAAGTCCGACTTCATGCAAGCCGACCTCACGGCCGCCAACCTCTCGGGCGCCTGGTCCATCGGCACGCGCTACGAGGGCGCGCGGCTGGACAGCGCCGATGTGCAGGAGACCAAGTTCACGAGTTCCAGCTTCCGCAACGCCTCCATGCGTGGCACCAAGCTGCGCTTCGCGGTCTTCTCCGAGGTCGAGTTCGAGGGCTGCACGGGCTGCCCCGTCGACTGGTGAACAGGCTCTCCCCCGCTTGGCCGGCCTCACTTCGGGTAGGCCGGCCCATACCCCCCAGGGGCCGCCGCCAGCGGCCGGGCAAGCCCGGGCCAAAGCGTCTGCTGGCATGGCCTGCTCCGCGGCCACCCGGTCCGCGGCATGCAAGCCACCTCGTGCGAGACGGGTGGCGCGCAACAACATGGAAAACTGACATGCATCGAAGCTCTCCCATTGTTCTCGTCGCCGGCCTGCTGCTGGCCGCCGCCGCCCAGGCCAAGACCTGCGCACTCACGATCAGCTCCAACGACCAGATGCAGTTCGACCAGGCCGAACTCAAGGTTGCGGCCGACTGCACCCAGGTCGAGCTCACGCTCAAGCACAGCGGCACCCTGCCGGCCACGGCGATGGGCCACAACTGGGTGCTGACCGAGACGGCGGCCATGCGGTCGGTGGCGCTGGCCGGCATGAACGCGGGCGCGGCCGCAGGCTATGTGAAGCCCGGCGACGAACGCGTGATCGCGGCCACGCCCGTGATCGGCGGCGGCGCCAGCACCAAGATCAGCTTCGCCACCGCCCGGCTGACCAAGGGCGGCGACTACAGCTTCTTCTGCTCGTTCCCGGGCCACTGGAACGTGATGAAGGGCAAGCTGGTGTTCGGATGACGGTCGACCGCGTCACCGCCACACCGGCCGCGCTGGCCCTGATCGCGCAGCTGCAGGCGCGGCACGGCCCGCTGATGTTCCACCAGTCCGGCGGCTGCTGCGACGGCAGCGCGCCCATGTGCTATGCGCGCGGCGAGCTGCTCGTGGGCGCGCAGGACCGGCGGCTCGGCGAGATCGGTGGCCAGCCCTTCTACATCAGCGCGCCGCAGTTCGAATACTGGCAGCACACGCAGCTCATCATCGATGTGGTGCCCGGGCGCGGCGGCATGTTCTCGCTGGAGGGGCCGACGGGCCAGCGCTTCCTGACCCGCTCGCGGCTGTTCACCGACGCCGAATGGGCGCAGCTGCAGGCTTCAGAAAGCTGCCCACCTGCCGATACAGCTTGAATGGGGGGTGCACCGGGCGCCTGCCGCAACCCGAGGAGCACCGCCCCGCATGACCGCCGTTTTCGCCACGGGCACCAGCCCGCTGGCATCCATCGCCGTCACGCCGCGTGTGGCCGTGCCCACGGCACCGCCCCAGGCCAGTGCGCCGCCCCCGTCCACCGTGCTGCAGCTCAACCGCGCCGAGACCGCGGCCGCCGTGTACGACCGCCCGGTGGGGCTGCAGGAAGCCATGAGCAGCACGCGCAGCTGGGCCACGGCGCCGGACGACGCGATCAGCACGCTGATGCAACGCAACACCGTGGTCGGCAGCGACAGCCTGTCCAGCCGCTGGCGCGGCGTGGGCGGCGCGCTGCTCACGCGCATGGCGCAGCAGCACGGCGATTACAGCCAGACCCTGGTGCTGCACACCGGCGGCGTGCAGGCCGCCGACGCACTGAACAGCGCGCGCGACAACGCCGTCAAGGTCCAGCTGCGCATCCAGACGCGCTCGGGCACGCAGGTGGAGCTGTCCATCGCCGTGAACCGCGGCGCCAACGGCGTGCTCGGTGGCCTGCAGGTGGAGATGCGCGCGAGCGGCCCGCTCAGCGAGGCCGAGCGCCAGGCCCTGGGCGCCCTGGCCGGCGGCTTCGACCAGGCGCTGCAGGGCCTGGGCCGCGCCGATGCGCCGCGGCTGGACCTGTCCGGCCTGATGGACTACGACAGCCGGCAGCTGTCCGGCCTGTCGCTCACGGTGCGCAGCCCCGACGCGGCCGATCCGCTCGCGGCGTTCAACCTGGAACTCAACGAGAAGGAAAAGAGCGTGCGCCTGCAGGGCAGCGCGGGCAATCTCGCACTACGGCTGGACAGCGCCACCCCGCTGGGCCAGGCCGGCGCCGCGCAGCGCCAGGACAGCATCCTGCAGTACCTCGCGCAGTTCGATGCCGCCGCGCAGCGCGGCCATGTGGCGACCGAGCTCATCGAACAGTTCAAGCAGGCCTTCGCGCAGCTGCACGGAGAGCCATCCCTGGGCCAGGTGGCGTCCGAGCCCGAGACCACCAGCGCCGCGCGCAACCAGGCCGCGCCGCTGCTGAGCGGCCTGGCGGACTTCGAGGCCAGTTTCGACGGCGAATTCACGCGCAACAACAAGAACGGCTACCTGGCCGAACTGGGCCAGGCCCGCTACGAGGTCAGCCAGCAGACGCGCGTGCAGCGCAACGGCGGGCCGGGCGACCTCACGGTCACGCAAAGCCAGAGCGCAGCCCTGCAGGCGCGCTACCTGCGCGCACTGGGCGAGGCCGAGCTGGACCTGCAGGGCGGCAACTACCATCTCGACGAAATCCGCGACCAGAGCCAGCGCACGACCTCGGTCGCCACCGCCGACAGCCGGCTCGTGCGGGCCGTGACCGAGAACGACGAGCAGCAGCTGCGCATCTACAGCAAGATGCTCAAGCACCAGGTGGCCGAGACGCGGCAGACGCCCGAGCACCGCCACACCAGCGAAGACCTGCTGCGCCACGGCCTGGCGCCCGCGCGCAGCTGAATGCCGCCGGTGCGGCCTGGGCGGCTCAGGCCGTGAGCCGCCGCGCCAGCAGCGCGGCCAGCGCCGGCGCCAGCGCGAAGCTGGCGAATAGCCAGACCGCGGCCGACTGCGCGCCCGCCACACCGCCCGGCACGCTGAGCCCCGCGCCATTGGCCACGAGTCCGGCCACGGCCGCGCCAATGGCCATGCCATAGAGCTGCACGGTGGTGATCGCGGCCGAGGCCATGCCGCCCTCGCCCGCCGGTGCCAGGCGCAGCACGCGCGTGAGCAGGTGCGGCCAGCCGATGCCCACGCCCGCGCCGGCGCCGGCCAGCGCCAGGCCGCACAGCAGCATGCGCATGGACGGCGACAGATCGCCCCCGGCCGGGATCAGCACGGCCAGCGCCACGAGGCTCACCGTGCCCAGCACGGGGCCGGCCCGCAGCAGCCGCGCGGCACTCGCTTCGTTGCGGCCCGAGGACAGCAGCGAGCCCGCGCTCCAGCCGCCGGCCATGGCCGCCGTCAGATAGCCGGCCGCCAGCGGCGTGTAGCCGTGCAGGACCTGCAGGAAATACGGCACGTAGATCTCGGTGGGCGTGCCCACCAGCAGCAGCGCGACGCTGGCATAGACCGCCCCGAGCGGCGAGCCCAGCGCCGTGGCGCCATGCGGCAGCAGGCGCACGGCGGCGTGGCGGTCCAGCGCGATGGCGCCGGCGCCCAGCGCGAGGCCGGCGAACACGCCCGCCGCCTGCCAGAGCAGCTGCGGCGCCAGGCTGGCCGCGGCCACGGCCAGCACCGAGGCGGCCAGCAGCGCGATCTGGCGCACGGGGACGGGCGGGCTGGCCTCCCTGGCCGCGGCCGGGCGCAGCTGCAGCGCGACCAGCAGCGCTTGCAGCAGCGAGACCGGCAGCAAGGCCCAGAAGGCCCAGCGCCAATGGCCTGCCTGCGCGAACAGCCCGCCCACGGCCGGACCGCACAGGGTGGCCACGCCCCACATGCCCGACACCAGCGCCACGGCGCGTGGCCACAGCGGCGGCGCGAACACCACGCGGATCAGCGCATAGCTCAGCGCAGCCAGCATGCCGCCGCCCAGGCCCTGCACGCTGCGCCCGGCCAGCATCCAGGCCATGCTCGCGGCGCCGGCGCAGGCGGCCGAGCCCAGCGCGAACACGGCCAGCGCCGCCAGGCAGGCGCCGCGCGGCCCCAGCGCGGCCAGCAGCCGCACCGACAGCGCCGCGCCCACGATGGAGGCGACGACGAACAGCGTGGTGTTCCAGGCATACCAGTCGAGCCCGCCGATGTCCTGCACCACCGAGGGCAGCACCGTGGTCACGATGTGCACGTTGACGGCGTGCAGGGCCACGCCGCCGGTCAGGGCGACGGCGAGCAGGCCGTTGCGGCCACGCAGCAGGTCGCCCCAGGAGGCGGTGGTGGGAGGGGCGGAGGCGGTGGTGCTGGTGGCGGACATGGTTCTCGACAGCAAGGCGGGTGCGCCTTAATATCCAAGTTGTTTCTTGTATATTATGCCGGACCCGCAATTTACACAAGCATGGACTTTGATAATTCGACTGCCGCATCGGCGTCCGAGCGCATGCTGTTCCTGGTCAAGACCCGGGGACCGGTCTCGACCGCCCAGCTGGCCCAGGCGCTGGACATGACGCCCGAGGCCGCGCGCCAGCAGGTGCACCGCCTGCTGGCCGCCGGTCTCGTGGCCGGCCAGCAGGAGGCTGCGGCGGGCGTGGGCCGGCCGCGCCAGAACTGGACGCTGACCGAGGCCGGCCACCGCCGCTTCCCGGACACGCATGCGCAGCTCAGCGTGCAGCTGATCGGCGCCGTGCGCCAGGTCTTCGGAGAAGCCGGGCTGGAGCGGCTCATCGCGCAGCGCGAGAACGAGGCGCGCGCGCTGTACCGGCAGGCCTGCACGGGCAAGACGCTGGCCAAGCGCCTGGAGCAGCTGGCCGCGGTGCGTACCAGCGAGGGCTACATGGCGCGCGTGGAGCGCGACGGCGGTGGCTGGCTGCTGCTCGAGGACCACTGCCCCATCTGCGCGGCGGCGCGCAGCTGCCAGGGCTTTTGCCGCTCGGAGCTGCAGCTGTTCCAGGAGATCGCCGGCCCGCAGGCGAGCGTGGTGCGCGAGCAGCATGTGCTGGCCGGCGCGGCGCGCTGCGTGTACCGCGTCACGCCCGTCCAAGCCTAGGCGGGCTGCCCGGGCCGCGCCCAGTCCGGCAGCACCGCAGGAACGGCCACCGGTGCGTGCAGCGCCTGGCCCAGGCAGGTGCGCAGCCAGGCGTGTGCGGGATCTGCCGCATGGCGGCGGTGCCACAGCATGCGCACCGGCTGTGGCGGCAGCGCCAGCGGCACGGTGAAGGTGTGCAACTGCAGCGGGCCGGCCAGGCTGCGTGCCATGCGCGCGCTGACGCAGGCCAGCAGATCGGACTGCGCGGCCGCCAGCAGCGCCGAATAGCTGTTGGGCACGGTCAGTTCCACGCGGCGCTGCAGCCCCCGCTCGGCCAGCACCGCATCGGCCACCGAACGCTCGCCGGGCCGCAGCACCACCTCCACATGCCGGGCCGCGGCCCAGCGCCGCACGGTGAGCCGCGTGGAGAGCAAGGGGTGGCCGGCGCGCGCCGCGCCCAGCAGCGGCTGCTGCGACACGACCCGCTCCTCGGTCTCGCCGTCGCTGGCCAGGCCTGTGCCGATGTCGACATCGACGCGTCCTTCGCGCAGCGCCGTGGCGTCCATGTAGGTCGCAGGCAGGATCTGCAGGCTGGCCTGCGGCATGCGTGCCTGCAGCGCCTGCAACCAGGCCGTGCCGAACACCACGGCGTAACCCTCGGGCGCCCGCACCACGAAGCTGCGCGCGCGCGTGGCCCACTGCGTGGCATCGGTGCCCGCGCGCAATGCCTGGGCCTGCTCCAGCAGGCGGCGCACCGGCTCGGCCAAGGCCAGCGCCCGCGCCGTGGGCACCATGGCGCGGCCGGCACGCACGAGGATGGGATCGCCGAACACCTCGCGGATGCGGGCCAGCGCATGGCTCATGGCCGGCGTGCTCAGGTGCACACGCGCGGCCGCCGCCGTCACACTGCCGGTGGCCAGCAGCGCGTCCAGCGCGGTCAGCAGGTTCAGGTCGTAGGTTTTCATTTCGTGCAATCCACGCTTGAATCGATTGCACTGTACAGAACATGGGCCGGGCCGCAGACTCGCCGCACGCCCTTGCCGCATCCGCCGCACCATGTCCACTGCGCCCTCCCCCCGTCTGCCCTTTGCCATGCTGATGCTGCTGCTCGTGCTCGGCGCGCTGGACCAGACCATCCTGTCCACCGCCACGCCCGTGATGGCCCGCGAGCTCGCGGGCAACTGGCCGATCGCCTGGGTGTTCTCGGCCTACCTGCTCGCAGCCACCGTGGTCATCACGCTGTACGGCAGGCTGTCCGATGTGCACGGCCGCAAGCCCGTGCTGTTGCTCGCGCTGGGCCTGTTCCTGCTCGGCTCGCTGGCCTGCAGCCTCGCGACCGACCTGCGCCAGATCGTGCTGGCGCGCGCGCTGCAGGGCGTGGGCGGCGGTGGGCTCATGACGCTCAGCATGCTGGCCGTGAACGACCTGTACCCCGCTGAAGAACAGGGGCCGCGCAAGGCCCGGTTGGGCGCGGCCTACGGCATTGCCACGGTGTTCGGCCCGCTGGCGGGCGGCTGGCTGGTACAGGCCCTGTCCTGGCACTGGGCCTTCCTCGTCAACGTGCCGCTGGCCGGACTGGCCTGGGCGGTGCTTGCACGCACGCTGCCTGCGGCCGCGCCCACCCGGGCCGGCGACGAGCCCAGCATCGACTACGCCAGTGCGCTGTTGCTGGCCCTGGCACTGGCCGCACTGCTGCTGGCCACGCAGCATGCACGCCTGGGCCTGCCGGCCTGGGTGTCGGCCGGCCTGCTCGCGGCGGCCGGCGCCAAGCTCACGCTGGGTTTCCTGTGGCGCCAGCGCCGGGCACGCCAGCCGCTGCTGCCGCTGTCCCTGTTCGCGCAGCCGGCCTATGCGGCCGCCAGTTTGCTCGCCGCGGCCTCGGGCGTCGCGCTGTACGCGGCCGTGGCCTTCGTGCCGCAGTACCTGCAGGCCGGCCTGCAGCTGGCGCCCAGCAGCGCGGCCTGGCATCTGGCGCCGCTGATGCTGGGGCTGACGGCCGCCGCCATCGCGGGCGGGCGGCTGCTGCGCGCGCAGTGGCCCGTGGCGCGGCTTGCGCGCCTGGCCAGCCTGGCCATGCTCGCGTCGTTCCTGCTTCTGGTTGCAGCGTTGCGCTGGTGGCCGCGGCAGCCACTGGCGCTGTCGGCCGCACTGCTGCCGCTGGGCGCGGGCCTGGGGCTGGCGTTTCCGGTGGTCACGGTGGTGGCGCAGCGCACGGCGCCCGCGCAGCACGGGGGCGTGGCCACGGCCGTGCCGGTCATGCTGCGCAGCCTGGGCGGGGCGTTCGGTGTCGCGCTGCTGGCCGCACTGCTGAGCCATGACCTTGCGGAGCAGATGCGGTCCCGGCAGGCCGTGCCCGGCCCGCAAACGCAGGCCGAAGCCTGGCGCGCAGCCTTCGCGCACGGGCTGCAACAGGTCTTCGGTGGCGGCATGGCGGCCGCCTTGCTGGCGCTGGGCGCGAGCCGCTGGCTGCCCGGCCGGCCGCGCGCCGCACTCACAGCTTCGGCGTGTACTTCAGCGTGAACATCACGTGGTGTGGATCACCGAAGAAGCTGTTGCCATGGGTCTGTGTCGCAATCCAGCGCGCCTGCACGGGCTCGTCGCGCGCCAGCAGGCGCACACAGGCGTCGTGTGCGAGATCGGCCGCCTGGTGCGCATCGCCCAGGCGGCGGCGCAGCCAGCCATGCTGCTCGCTGTAGAGCGTCCGGACTTCTTGCGCCGAGGCGGATTCGCCAGCCGACATGCTCTCCTGCGGATGGATGCCGGGCAGCGCACCGCTTTCAAATAACAATACCTCTCACTGTGTGAGCGATGAGGCTGCCGGCATGGCTCAACCCAGCCGCAGCCAGTGGTTGTCCAGCCGCAGTGCCGGCACGGGCCTGGCCACCATGGCGCCGGCCTCGGCAAGCAGGGCTTGCGCGCGCCCGCCGGCCCAGAGCCGGCCCGGCTCGCCCGCGAGCGCGCAGGCCTCGGCCAGCGGCGTGAAGCCCTGCCAGCGGCCGTCCGCGCCATAGCGCGCGAAGCCATCGACCTTGGGCGTGCTGACCGCGAAGCCGCCGTTGGCCCAGGCGATGTCGCCGCCGTAGCCGCCCAGCGGCCGCGGTGCGTCCATGGTGCGCAGCGTGCGGCCGTCGAACAAGGCCAGCAGCGGCGCATTCTGGCGTTGCGCCGGGTCTGCATGCTCGGCCTGCAGCGCAATGCCGAGCACGCGGACACCCACTGCGCGCTGCCCGCCCTGCCCGCCCCAGGCAATGTGGCGCAGGCTCAGGCGCGGGTCCGGCAGCCGCCACTGGCCCTGCACGGCGCCGCCGCGTGTGTCCAGCCGCACGAGCGAGGCGTCCATGCGCTCCAGGCCGATCTTCAGGCGCCCGGTCTCGGGCAGCGTGGGGATGCCGCCGTTGGCCACCATCAGGCTGCCGTCGGCATCCAGCAGCAGCTCGTGCGGGTCCATGCCACCGGTCGCCCACTCCTCATCCTTCTCGAGCGTGGCGGCATCGCGCACGCCGATGAGGCCGGCGCCGGTCTCCAGGTCGGTCTCGGTGGTGTAGAGCCGCTTGCCATCGGCGCTCGCGATCACATGGCCGTTGAAGGCGCGATCGGGCTCGATCCAGGCGGTCTGCGGCTCTGCCTCGCCGGGCTTCCAGCGCAGCAGCCAGTCGCCCGGGCGGCGCGCCACGGCCAGCACCGTGCCGCCGGTTTCGGCCAGCAGGCCATGGGCGCGCGTGGGCACGTCCAGCGCGCGTGCCACGACCAGCGCGTCGCTCTGGGCCGCGAGCAGGCCGATCTGGTAGCGCGCGGCCTCGGCCGTGTCCTGCGGCTCGCATTGCCAGGCCGCGAGCAGGCGTGGCGAGGCCTGGGCGGCGGACCAGGCCGGTGCGGCCAGCGTGGCAGCGGTCAGCGCCAGGCAGTGGCGGCGTGTCAGCATGGCTTCAGTCCCCGTCGGCATCGGAGAACCCGATCCGGATGTTGAGCGCCGGCGCGAGTTCGGCCTCGGCGAGTTGCTTGAGCCCGGCCACGGCCCTGGAGGCGGCCTGCACGCTGGCCGGCGCATCGGGCCGCGCGCCGGCCATGGCCGCGTCGACCTTGTGCACGGTGGCGACCCAGCGGTCGGCCAGCGGGTTCAGGCCGCGGCCGCGCATGTAGGTCTCCAGAGCGACGATGTCCCGGCCCGGCTCGGGCGCCTGGTTGTCGGGCGCCACGGCCAGCTGCCGCAGGCCCTGCCACTGGGCGGCCCAGGCCCCGCGCGACAGGCCGCTGGCTGCGCGCGGATAGGCGGGCGGCCTGCCCTTGGGCGCGCTCTTGAGCGGCTTGTCCATGAAGGGCCAGCGCAGGCGTTCCACGCCGCCCACCCACTGGTTCACGAGCTCGGACATGGCGACGGCCGCGGCTTCGCTGGCCTCTTCGTCGTCGGGGTCGGGCTGGGCGCTGGCCAGGGCCGTGAAGGCCTGCTCCAGCGCCTGGGCCTCGGCCAGCACGTTCTCGGCCAGCAGCTGGGCGTAGCGGCAGGCCGGCGTGCCGGCCGCGGTGGAGGCGGTGGAGGCGGTGGAAGGGGCCGGCTGCGCCCACAGCAGCCATTCGAGCGCGGGCAGGCCCTTGGCCGGCGTGCCGATGCGCTCCAGCGCGGCCACGTCGGCCGGCGCTTTTGCCTCCATCTGTGCGATCGCACGGCGGATCAGCTCGGGCCGCGTGGGCGCGAAGTCGATCTGGCGCAGCGTGCGCCGCTGCAGCAGCGGGCCGACCGACACGGCCGACAGCCGGCCGAGCGCCAGGGCTGCCTCGCCCCAGGCGCTGCGTGCCGCGGCCAGCGCGGCCGTGTCGCCGGCCGGCGCCGCGCACTGGGCCGACAGCGCGGCCAGCAGCGCCTGCGCGCGTTGCGCGAAGTCCTGCGCGCGCGGCGCGTACCAGCGGCGCCAGGCGCCCTGCATGAAGTCCGGCGGGCCGTAGAACGGCAGCGCCACATTGGGTGGCAGCTGCTGCGCCGCCACGGGCAGCGCCAGCGCCGCCAGACCGCCCAGCACGAGCTGCCTCTTCGTCAGATCGAATGTCATCACAGGGACTCCACGAACTTGACCAGGGCCGCGCGCTCCTCGGCCGTGAACCGCAGCACGGCATCGCGGCTGGCCAGCGCCTCGCCGCCATGCCAGAGCACGGCTTCGAGCACCCCATTGGCACGGCCGTCGTGCAGCAGCCGGGTGTGGCCGTTGACGTCGTTGATGAGGCCGATGCCCCACAACGGCGGTGTGCGCCATTGGCGGCCATTGGCCTGGAAGTCGGGCCGGCCATCGGCCAGGCCTTCGCCCATGTCGTGCAGCAGCAGGTCGGTGTAGGGATGGATGGTCTGGCCAGCCAGCGCCTTGCTGGTCAGCCGCGGGAA
Organism: Pseudorhodoferax sp.; assembly: GCA_035544335.1. Classification (GTDB taxonomy): domain Bacteria; phylum Pseudomonadota; class Gammaproteobacteria; order Burkholderiales; family Burkholderiaceae_C; genus Pseudorhodoferax. The sequence goes on along the minus strand of DATKFT010000217.1, from coordinate 12,337 downwards.
CGGGCTCTCGGCCGTGGTGTAGCTGGGCCGGTGGCAGACCGCGCACTGGGCCTGCGCAAAGAGCTGCTGGCCGCGCAGCACCTGGGCATCGCGCGCATTGCGGCGCGCGGGCGGTGCCAGCGTGGCGGTGTAGAAGACCACGTCCTCGAAGGTCTTGTCGTCGACCTCGGGCGCCTGGCCCTTGGCGCCGCGTGGCGCGGCCAGGCAGTCCTTCTGGCGCGGCGTGCAGGTTTCGTTCGGGAACAGGGTGGAGGTGATGCCCATGTCGCCCTGGAAGGCGCCGCCGGTCTGGTGCGCGACCGTGGCCACATTGGCCTTCCAGCCGAAGCGGCCCAGCATCATCTTCTGCGAGGGCGCGTCCCAGACCTCGTTGGCCTGGCCGCGGATGGGGCCGCCGGTGGCGGCCTGCGCCCGCGCATTGCCGCGGATCTCGTCCTCGGGGATGGCCTCGAGCAGGCCCATGCCGATCACCTGCGGTGCGAGCCGCGGGCTGACCATGACGTCCTTGGCCATGGGGCCGTAGTTCAGTCCCTTGAAACCGTACAGGGGACGCTGCAATGTGTAGCGCGTGCCATCGGCAAAGCGGCCGTGCACAGGCTCGTAGCGGATCGTGATCTGGCCCTCGGCTTGGACGCCCTGCACCGCGAAGTTGGAGAACTGGTCGCCGTAGCTGGGCTCGGGGTGGGGGCCGCCATGCGCGTCCTGCCCGGGCACCGACAGGCGCAGCAGCAGGCCCACGGGTTGGTCCGACAGGCCCTTGCTGAAATCCGGTGGCTGGCCACGGCCGTCCTGCGTGTGGCAGCCACCACACGAGCGCGCGATGAAGTGCGGGCCCAGGCCGTCGCGGGCCTTGGTGGAGGCCGGCGCCTGCACCCAGTTGCGCTTGAAGAAGGAGTTGCCGATCACGAAGCGCGTGCGCTCCGGATCGCTCAGGTTGGCCGCCGGGAACGAGAACGCGTTCTGGCCCGTGGCGTAGACCGTGGTGGCGCCGCCCGTGGCCACGTCGTCGGCGGGGGGCGGGTCGCCGGCCGCCCAGGCCAGGCCCGCGGACACCATGGACACCAGCGCGGCCAGTGCGGCGGCCGCGCACGCGGAACGGCGCAGGTTCAAGGTTGCACCAGCGTCAGTTGGGTGATGCCCAGTGCGCTGGCGGCCTCGACGATGTCCTTGGACTGCTGGGTCAGGCTGTCGATGGTGGCCTGGATCTTGGCGCGGCCCGGGTTGCCGACCTTGATGGCCTGGTCGAACGGCGCGGGGATCGCCTCGGCCGCGGCCACCGAGGTGGCGATCTGCTTGGTCGTCTTCTCGGCCACGGCGGCATCGCGCGCGGCCACCAGGTCGCGCAGGCCGGGGCCTTGCACCTGGCTGCCGTCGCGGCGCTTGAACTGGCCGAGCCAGACGTTCTGGATGCCGGTGGCATTGGCCACGGCGTCGCGGTGCGTGTTGTCGGAGAAGCAGGAATGCTCGTCTTCCTGGTCCTGGCTGGCCAGCGCGACCTCCAGCCGCTCGCCGGCCAGTTCGCCGCGCGACAGCGAGCCCAGACCCACGAGCATCTTGCGCACCGATTCGATGCCACCGCGCTCGAAGCGCGCGCGGAAGTTCTTGGGCTGGTTCGGTGCCCAGGCCGCGCTGACATAGCGCAGGTCGTCGACCAGCAGCTCGGTCACCACGCGCAGGTACTGGCGGCGGCGGTCGGCGTTGGGCTTGCCGCCATCGACGAAGTCGCTGAACGGGCGTGCGCCCGGCCCCGTCTCCGACAGGTCCTGGCCCCAGAGCAGGAACTCGATCGCGTGCCAGCCGGTCGCGATGTTCTCCTCGCCGTCGCGCTCGTTGAGCGAGGCGAGCTGCTTCTTGGTGATCTGGACCTTGCGGTCGTTGACGATGCCGGCGTTGGGTGCATCGACGACGTAGTCCACATAGGACTCGTCCATGGGCCAGGCGTTGATGCGGCCCTCGGGGCCCTTGTCGTCGTCGATCGGGCCGCCGTAGAAGCGGAAGGCCTCGGTCTGGCCATAGAACTCGCGCGCGTCCAGCCAGGCCTTGCGTGCGGCGTCCAGGCCTTCGGCCGAGGGCTTGGCGAGGAAGGACTGGATGCTGGACTGCAGGGCCAGTGCCGCGGCCAGCGTGTCGTCGTAGGCCGCGCTGACGAGCTGGGCATGGTGGCGCACCACGGGCGCCAGGTCGGCGGCGGCGGCGCGCGCGGCCGAAGCGGATGTGCCGGCGGCCGTCTGGGCCAGGGCCGGTGCGCTGGCGGCGCCGACTGCGCAGCTGGCTGCCAGCAGCCAGGCAAGGGTGGAAGTTTTCAAGACGAGGCTCTCTCGGAGGATGGAGGCAGCGGCGATTTTAGATGAGAATGGTTATCAACTTTTGTGCGCCGACAGGCCTTGTGCGCCCCCGCCGACAGCCGCGCCGGGCCGATGTGCGATCATCGCGGGTTCTTTTTTACTGTCCGATCAGGAGAAAACCATGGGCAACAAGATCGTTACCGAAGCCGACCGCAAGGCCTCCCCCGCCCCCACGCCCGCCGGCGGCCAGGTGCTGCGCCGTTCGGGCACTGGCCAGCGCATCAGCCTGGAGCGCGGCGTGGCCACGCGCAGCAAGAAGAACCCCGGCAAGCGCTCGCACAAGGGCGGCTGAAGGGCCGCTGCAACGCGGTTGAAGGGCGGCCACGCCCCTTCTGCCTCTCGGCCCGCGCCCTGCGGGCCGCCAGCGTGCCCGCCCTCCCCGCCACCGAGGACCTCGGCCATGGCCACGCAATACGACATCCTGCACACCACCACCTACCGGTACCACCAGCCGGTGCGCTTCGGCCTGCACCGCGTGATGTTCCGCCCGCGCGACAGCCACGACCTGCGCGTGCTGGCCACCGACCTGCAGGTCAGCCCCGCAGCCGATGTGCGGCTGATCCAGGACCCGCACTCCAACTCCGTGGCCCTCGTGCAGCCCGAGCGCGAGGCGAGCGAACTGCGCATCGTCTGCGCCTTCACGGTAGAGCATGTGCCCTCGCCCGGCCATCTGCAGGCATTGGACCCGGCCGCCGAGTTCCTGCCCTTTGCCTACACGCTGCAGGACCGGCTCGATCTGGAGCACTACCTGCGCCCGCACCACGAGGATCCCCGGGGTGAACTGATCCGCTGGGCCCAGCAGTTTTTGCACGGCGGCGGCTCCAACAGCACGCGCGAGACGCTGGAACGCATGAACGCGCACATCCGCCAGAGCCTGAGCTACCAGGTCCGTGACGAAGAAGGCACGCAGACGCCCCTGCAGACCCTGGCCAGCGGCAGCGGCAGTTGCCGCGACTATGCCCTGCTCATGATGGAAGCCGTGCGCCGCCTGGGCATCGCCACGCGCTTTGTCTCGGGCTATCTGTACGACCCGGCGCTGGACGCGGCGGGCCAGCAGGCCGGCGACAGCATCGTGGGCGCGGGCGCCACGCACGCCTGGCTGCAGGCCTACCTGCCCGGCGCGGGCTGGGTCGCGTTCGACCCCACCAACGGCCTCGTGGGCAGCGGCCACCTGCTGCGCGTGGGCGTGGCGCGCGATCCCGCGCTGGCCTCGCCGGTCAGCGGCAGCTGGTATGGCGAGGCCGACGCCTATGCGGGCATGGACGTGGCCGTGACGGTCACGCGGCGCCAGGGCTGACGCCGCACCCCAAGCTCAGCGCCCCAGCTTGCGCGCCGGACCGCGGGCCGAGCCGGTCTCGCGCGGCGGCAGGCCCGTGTGTTGCGTGAGCAACCGGCCCTTGACGGGCGCCTTCGCGGGCACGGCCGGGCGCGCCACCGCCTTGGCCTGCGGCGCCGGCGTGGAGTTCTTGCGCCGCGCGCTCTGGTAGCCGCCGTCGTTGAGGGGCTGCCAGGTCGGGATCAGGTGGTGCTTGCCGTTGCCGATCAGGTCGGCCCGGCCCATGGCCTTGAGCGCCTCGCGCAGCAGCGGCCAGTTGTTGGGGTCGTGGTAGCGCAGGAAGGCCTTGTGCAGCCGGCGGCGCTTCTCACCGCGCACGATGTCCACCGCTTCGCTGTCGCGCGTGATCTTGCGCAGCGGGTTTTTGTTCGTGTGGTACATCGCCGTGGCCGTGGCCATGGGGCTGGGGTAGAAGGTCTGCACCTGGTCGGCGCGGAAGCCGTTCTTCTTGAGCCAGATCGCCAGGTTCATCATGTCCGAGTCGCTGGTGCCCGGGTGTGCGGCGATGAAGTACGGGATCAGGTACTGCTTCTTGCCCGCCTCGGCCGAGAACTTCTCGAACATCTGCTTGAACTTGTCGTAGCTGCCGATGCCGGGCTTCATCATCTTGGACAGCGGCCCCTGCTCGGTGTGCTCGGGCGCGATCTTCAGGTACCCACCCACGTGGTGCTGCACGAGCTCCTTGACATACTCGGGCGACTGCACGGCGAGGTCGTAGCGCAGGCCCGAGCCGATCAGGATCTTCTTGATGCCGCGCAGCGCACGCGCGCGCCGGTAGATCTTGATCAGCGGCCCGTGGTCCGTGGTCAGGTTCTGGCAGATGCCGGGGTAGACGCGGCTGGGCTTGCGGCAGGCCGCCTCGATCTCGGGCGACTTGCAGCCGATGCGGTACATGTTGGCCGTGGGGCCGCCCAGGTCGGAGATGGTGCCCGTGAAGCCCGGCACCTTGTCGCGGATCTCCTCGATCTCGCGGATGATGGATTCCTCCGAGCGGCTCTGGATGATGCGGCCCTCGTGCTCGGTGATCGAGCAAAAGGTGCAGCCGCCGAAGCAGCCACGCATGATGTTCACGCTGAAGCGGATCATCTCCCAGGCCGGGATCTTGGTCGCGCCGTCGTGGCCGCCCTGCTCGTCCGCGTAGCGCGGGTGCGGGCTGCGCGCATACGGCAGGTCGAACACATGGTCCATCTCGGCCGTGGTCAGCGGGATCGGCGGCGGCGTGATCCAGACGTCGCGCGCGGTCGCGCCCTCGCCGTGCGCCTGCACGAGTGCGCGCGCATTGCCCGGGTTGGTCTCCAGGTGCAGCACGCGGTTGGCGTGGGCGTAGAGCACGGCGTCGGCCTTGACCTGCTCGTAGCTGGGCAGGCGGATCACGCTCCTGTCGCGCGGCGGCGCCTTGAGCTTGACGCTGGGATTGGCGACGAACTGGATGGTCTGGATCGCCGGGTTGACCGCATTGGCCTGGTCGGCCACGGCCTGGGCCTCGTCTTCCTTGGCGCAGGTGGCGCCGTTGGCCTTGGCCTGCTCGGACACCATGAGGTAGGGGTTCACGTGCGCGTCCACGCGGCCCGGCAGGTCCACGCTCGTGGAATCGATCTCGAACCAGCCTCGGGCCGATTCGTCACCTTGGCGCCGCACGAAGGCCGTGCCGCGCACGTCGGTGATCTCCGCCACGGGCACGCGCGCGGCCAGCCGGTGCGCCACCTCGACGATGGCGCGCTCGGCGTTGCCGTACAGCAGCAGATCGCACTTGGCGTCGACCACGACCGAGCGACGCACCTTGTCGCTCCAGTAGTCGTAGTGCGCGATGCGGCGCAGGCTGCCCTCGATGCCACCCAGCACGATGGGCACCTCGGGAAATGCCTCGCGGCAGCGCTGCGAGTAGACGATGGCCGCACGGTCGGGCCGCGCACCGCCCACGTCGCCCGGCGTGTAGGCGTCGTCGCTGCGGATCTTGCGGTCCGCCGTGTAGCGGTTGATCATGGAATCCATGTTCCCGGCCGTCACGCCCCAGAACAGGTTGGGCTTGCCCAGCACGCGGAAAGGCTCGGCGCTGGTCCAGTCGGGCTGGGCGATGATGCCCACCCGAAAGCCCTGGGCCTCCAGCATGCGGCCGATCACGGCCATGCCGAAACTGGGGTGGTCCACATAGGCGTCGCCCGTGACCAGCACGATGTCGCAGCTGTCCCAGCCCAGCGCCGCCATTTCCTCGCGCGAGGTCGGCAGGAACTTCGCCGTGCCGAAACGGGCGGCCCAGTACTTGCGATAGCTGGTCAGCGGTTTGGCGGCGCGCGCGAAAAAGGAGACGTCGACGGGGGCATTCATCAGGGGGGATGTCCTCGAGGCGGGACGGCAGAGGCGGGAGAACGTGCGATTTTAGGCGGCCAAGCCCTCTTCGCGCGCGCGCAAGGGCAGAAATGTCCAGGCTGTGATACAAATCTTGTATGCGATCTGTCACGAACGTTCCGCAAACCTCACCAAACTTCCAACAAGCCGTCCAGAACCTCGTGGACGATGCGCCACCGACCGCCGCCCAGGCCATCTACAGCTCGCAAGGCATCAAGCTCATCGAGCGCGGCGTGCGCGTCGATCCCCGGCTGTACGAGCGGCTGCTGCGGCACCAGCTCTCCGCGCCGATCGAAGATGCGCTGCTCGCGCAGGACAGCATCAACGGCAAGGCGCTGCGCGCCACGGCCGAGCACCTGATCGCGCGCCGGCCCGTGCTGGCCTACCTGCTGCAGCACGAGGGCGCCGCCGCGCCGCTGCTCGACGCGCTGGAGGCGATCCCGCTGCCCCCGCCCGTGGCCTTCCAGCTCAGCGTGGCGCGCGACGTGCACCCCGCGCTGTTCCAGTACGCGGTGTGCTCGGCCTTGCTGGCGGGCTGGCTCGCGCTGCGCCCGGGCACGCTGCGCTACGACGTGCTCATGCCCATGGCCGCCGGCCTGCTGCAGGACCTGGGCATGCTGCACATCGACCCCGTGCTGCTGCAGCCCAAGGGCGAACTCACGTCCGAGCAACGGCGCCAGCTGTATTCGCACCCGCTGGTCTCGGCCCTGCTGCTGGAGCGCCACCACGAATACCCGCGCGAGATGATCCGTGCCGTGCGCGAGCACCACGAACTGCTGGACGGTTCGGGCTATCCCGCGCACCTGGCCGGCGACAAGATCAGCCCCTGGGGCCGCATCGTCTCGCTGGCGCAGGTGATGTCGGCGCTGCTGCGCCCCGGCCGCGCACTGTCGGCGCTGCGGCTGTCGCTGCTCTTGCGCACCAACCGCCACCAGTTCGACAGCGCGCTGGCCGACCGCGTGCTCAATGCACTGCGGGGCCTGTCCCAGCAGGGCACGAACGCCTCGCCCACCGAGCTGGCCTCGCTGGAGCCCATGGCCACGCCAGTCGACAAGCTCATCGCCATCGACCGCGTGCTGGCCGCGTGGCCGGCCGCACTGGGCCGCGATGGCGCGATCGCGCCCGCGCGCCGCCAGAGCATGGCCACGGTCGGCCAGCAGTGCGAGCAGATGCGCCGGCTGCTGGCCGACGTGGGCGCCAGCGGCGACCAGCTGCTGCTGCTGGGCGACGAGCAGGATCCTGAGCTCATGAACGAGCTCTCGCTGATCGCGCAGGAGATGGCCTGGCAGCTGCGCACGCTCACGCGCAACGCGATCCGGCGCTGGGCCGCGGTGCCTGGCGAAGCGCTTTCCCCCGCGCTGCTGGACTGGCTCCGCCAGGCGGACGACTGCGTGGCCGAACTGGCCAGCTGAGCCCCACCCTTCCCGCCTGTGCGCCGCGCGGCCTGTGCGCGGCGCCGGTCTGCGCCACCATGCACCCGCCCACCTCGCCCTCTCCAATGCCCCCCGAACGCCCACTGGCGCGCCAGCTGCTGCCGTGGATGGCCGTGCTGGTGCTCGTGCACCTGGCCTTCACGGGCGGGCGCGTGACGCTGGCGCTGCATGCCATCGCGCTGCACGCGCCCACGGTGGTCGTGGGGCTGCTGGCCAGCCTGCTGTCGCTGCTGCCCATGCTGCTCTCGGTGCGACTGGGCCGCTGGATCGACCGCGTGGGCCTCAAGCGCCCGGCCCGCCTGGGCATCGCACTGGCGGCTCTGGGCAGCGCGCTGCCTGCACTGTGGCCCGTGGTACCCGTGCTGTGCGTGGCCAGCATGCTGCTGGGCAGCGGCTTCATGCTGCTGCACATGACGGTCTACAACGAGATCGGCCACACCGCCACCGACCTCACGCGCGTGCGCTCGTTCATGCTGCTGTCGCTGGCCTTCTCGGTCTCCACCGTGCTGGGGCCCGTCATCGCCGGCGCCAGCATCGACCTGGCCGGCCACCGCAGCACCTTCGCGCTGCTGACCGTGTTTCCGCTGCTGGCGCTGGCGGTCCTCGTGGCGCTGCGCATCCGTGCGGCGCCGCGCCTCGCAACGGCCGGCACGGGCAGCGGCCGGCTGCGCGACCTGCTGGCCTCGCCGCGCATGCGGGCCGTGTTCATCGTGGGCGGCCTGCTGTCCATGGCCTGGGACATGTTCACCTTCATGGTGCCCGTGCAGGGCGCGCGCATCGGCCTGTCGGCCTCCACGATCGGGCTCATCATGGGCTGCTTCGGCGTCGCCACCTTCGTCGTGCGCCTGGCCATGCCGGCCCTGCACCGGCACCTGAACGAATGGCAGACGCTGGCGCTCTCGCTGGCGATCACGGCCGCGGTGTACCTGCTGTTTCCGCTGACCTCCTCCGTGCCGCTGCTGCTCGCGCTGGCCTTCGCGAACGGCCTGAGCCTGGGCTGCACCCAGCCCCTGGTCATGGGCCTGGTCCATGCGGTGGCGCCGCCGGGCCGCTCGGGCGAGGCCCTGGGCGTGCGCACCACGGTCATGAACGCGAGCCAGGTGTTCCTGCCCGTGCTGTTCGGCGGGCTGGGCTCGGCCGCCGGCCTCGTGCCCGCGTTCTGGGCGCTCGCGGCGCTGCTGTCGGGCGGTGCGCTGTACGCGCGCCGCTTCGCCAGGCGCGGCTGAGCGATCCGGTCCGTCCGGACCGATGCTCCCGGCCGCCGCGCCGCACGCGCTGCACGCGCCACATAGGCCCTGGTCCTACATACCCGCCGCTGCCAGGCCGATCCCGCGCGCCACCGCGCAGCGGCTATAAACCGCCGATGCACATCCCAGACTGGCTCCTCACCACCTTGCTCTTCGGCGTGCCCCTGTCGCAATGGGCCCTGGCCACTGCCGCCGCCGCCCTCGCCTACGTGTTCATGCACGGCGCGCTGCGGCTGGCGCGCGGGCGCATCCGCGACAAAGCCGAAGCCTCTCCCGATGGCCGCGGCCTGGCCCAGGTGCGGCCCGTGCTCGCCCAGATGCTGGATGCGACCCATGGCCTGCTGCTGGCCGTGGCGGCCGTGCTCATCGGCCTGTCGCTGATGGACCTGCCGCAGCGCTGGTCCGACCGCATCGCGCAGCTCTGGTATGTGACGGTGGCGCTGCAGCTCGCGCTGTGGGGCGCCAGGCTCATCGACGTGCTGATGCAGCGCCAGCTCATGCGCCATGCCCCGCCGGGCAGCTCGCCGCAGGCCACGGTCTCGCGCACCTTGATCGGCTGGGCGCTGAACACCGCGCTGTGGGCCGTCGTGGCGCTGGCCGTGCTGTCCAACCTGGGCTTCAACATCACGGCCTTCGTGGCCAGCCTGGGCATCGGCGGCATCGCGATCGCGCTGGCCGCGCAGAACATCCTGGGCGACCTGTTCGCCTCCATCGCGATCGCGCTGGACAAGCCCTTCGAGGTCGGCGACTCCATCAACAACGGCAGCGTGAACGGCACGGTCGAGCATGTGGGCATGAAGACCACGCGCCTGCGCAGCCCCAGCGGCGAGCAGATCGTCGTGTCCAACACCGAGCTGCTCAAGGGCTCGCTGCGCAACTTCAAGCGCATGTCCACGCGGCGCATCGAGTTCACGGTGGGCGTGAGCTATGCCACCACGCCCGAACAGGCGGCCGCCATTCCGGCCGTGATCCGCCGCGTGGTCGAGGCCCAGCCGCAACTGGTGTTCGACCGCGCCCACTTCTCCAAGCTGGGCGAGAGCTCGCTGGACTATGTGGTGGTCTACATCATGCAGACCGCCAACTACGGCCAGTACATGGACAACCAGCAGGCCATCAACATCGGCCTCATGCGCGAGTTCGCGGCCATGGGCGTGGAGTTCGCGTTCCCGACGCGCAATGTCGTGCTGTCCGGCCCGACCGGCAAGGACGCCGGGCAGATTCCGATGGCACAGCCGCAGGCGCCTGCCCAGGCCGGTTGACCCGCCGCCCTGCGCGGCCAGGTCCTCGGCAGTTCCCGGATCTCCACCGTACCGCCGGCCTCCAACGCCGGCGCTTCACAGCCTGGCAAGGCAGGTCGTCCCGCGTTCGCTAGCGTCCAGCTTCTGTGGGGCAGTCCCACCCTGGGCGCAACAGATCAGGCACCCCAAGGTAGCTTTACACCGTCACTTCACGTTGTGATGCAACCATGTACCGATCCACGCCGCTACGTCGAGGTTGTTCTTCTCGAGCATCACCATGTGTCCGTTGCCCCGAATTCCGACATCCTCGAGCCTCACCATCTGATGTTTCACCCCGGCCTGCGTCAGCCAGTCGGACATGCAGTGGTCGTATTGGGCGTGGTAGGACGACTCGGTGATCAAGATCACGATCGGCCTGGGGCCGACATTCACGAGGCGCCGAGCGGGCTCCTTCTGCTTCCAGCAGGCCACCAGCCCGGTGCGCGATGGCGTCGCCTCCTGCTCAACAATCAATTCATCGGCACCGCGAATGGGCGGATCGTAGGCGATCGCGATGTCTGAAACACCCCAAGCCAACTGCTTGCCTGCACCGAAGACGGGCGAGGCCTGGATCGGCGGTGCGTTCGGTTCGACCGCCACAATGCCTTTGACAAGCTTGGGACGGGCGTCCGCGAGCAGCCATCCGAAAGGACCCGCCTGGGAATGCGTCAGCAGGATCGCCGGACCGATGCGGTCCAGGAGCGCAGCTCCAGCGCGGCGGACCAGTGTCTGTGTTTCGGCATTCGACGCCAGGTACTCCACCTGGCTGGCGTAGAACTGGTCGAAGACCGGATCACCCATGCGCCCCTTGGCAGGACCATCACCAGGCCATTGCGTGTGCAACTTCGCCTGCGGCCACTTGCCTGAAGTTGCGGAGTCCGTGAAGAGCTGTTCGATGGTGGGGGCAGGGAAATTGCGCAGCCGTCCATCGATCTCGGGATGCCAGGCGGACCGGCCTCGTGCAGGTTGGTCGACCAGGTACACCTCGTATCCCTGCTCCACGAAATAAGGCGCCCATCCCTTGCGCCCGTCCGGCGTGGCGATCCAGTTCATCGAGGTCTGTGCAGCGCCATGGAACATGACGATGGGGTATGGCTTCGTGGTCCGCGCAGGCCGAAGGTGTTCGACGAACATCGATCCCTGCATGACCTCCTTGCCCTTTTCCCCCACGTAGGGACCAACCGTGAAGAACGCGTTGCGGGTGGGCTGGTTGCCAGCGTTGTGGGGTGCGGCGCATCCAACCAGCAGCGCGGCCAGCAGGGCCGCAATGCCGCGCGCAACGGAACGGTCGATCGACTTCATTTCTCCTCCTTTAAGAATTGATGCGCCTTGGTGGAAGCCATGGCGGCAGGGCGGCGCAAGCACGGCCGTCATTCGCCCTGCATGCCGGGTGGACGGCCGCTGTGCGGCACCTCTCGCGCCGCCGGGCCGTCGTAGGTCCACAGGTACTCGCGCGGGATCGGCCCCTTGTTGCGACCGCCCTGCCCGGTCTGCTCCCAGGCATGCGACAGGATGCCGACCGATCTCGACAGGCAGAACAGACCGCGCGCCAGTGGCGCGGGAAAGCCCAGTTCGGCGTAGATGACGGCCGTTGCGCCATCGATGTTCATCGGGATGCGCCGGCCGCCCTTGCGCGCCGCCAGCGCGTCTTCCACGCCACGGGCGATGTCGGCAAATCGGCCGCTGACGATGCCGTCACGCGCGGCGGCGTCGACCAGCGCCAGCAACGGCGCTGCGCGCGGGTCCACCGGATGGAAGCGGTGGCCGAAGCCCGACACGAACTTGCCATGCGCGGCGATGGCGGCATCGAGCCCGCCGCGCACGGCATCGGCCAGCGATGCGCCCGCATCCTGCCGGGCCGCGATGTCCATGTACATGCCCACGGCCTGCTCTCCCGCCCCGCCGTGCACATCGCCCAGCACGTTCACGGCCGAGGCCATGGCGTTGTTCAGACCCACGCCGCAGGTCGTCGCCATGCGCGCAATCGCGATGCTGGGTGCTTGCGGGCCATGGTCCACGGCCGACATCAGCGCTGCATCCAGCAGCCGGCCTTGACCGGCGCTGGGCAGCTCGCCGCGCGTCATGAGCCAGATCATCTGCACGAAGCCCGTGCGGCCGATCAGGTCCTCGACGGCGTAGCCGCTGTAGCGGATCACGCCGGGCTTCATGTCGATGATGGAGGTGCGCCACCAGTCGGGGACGCGGGGATCGCTGATGCTCATACCACCTTCTCCTCGATGTGTTCCTGAATTTCCTGTTCCGAGTAGCCGAGCTCGGCCAGGATGGCGGCGGTGTGCTCGCCAAGTTGTGGCGGCGGCGTATCGACCGTGGGCGCCTCGCCATTGAGCTTGAA
>DATKFT010000216.1:0-2026 GCA_035544335.1 Pseudorhodoferax sp. | reverse complement strand
GGCCGCATGGTCCAGCGTGTTGAGCGCGTACTTCTCGAAGAAGACCACGTTCATGCCCTTGGCCTTGGCCGACTTCTCCATCTCCTGCGCGATCTGCAGCGGAAACAGGTCGTTGCGGCCCAGGATGGCCACCTTGGGCGTTCCCTGCAGCTTGCGGCTCACGGCCTCGGCCAGCGGGTTGGTCAGCGTGTCGTTGGGCGTGAAGGTGCCGAACAGGTACTTGTAGCCCTGGTCATAGACCTGCTCGGCCGATGCCGCCGCCGCGATGGTGGGCACGCCGTAGCGCTCGGACACCGTGCTGGCGGCCTTGGCCGCGCCCGAGCCGAAGGCGGCGAACAGGAAGTCCACCTTGTCCTGCGTGATCAGGCGCTCGGTGGTCTGCACGGCGCGCGGCGTGTTCGACTGGTAGTCCGAATACACGATCTCGACCTTGAGCTTCTTGCCCCCGACCTGGATGCCGCCGGCCTTGTTGACCTGCTCGGCCCACAGGTCGTAGCCCTGGCGCTGCTTGTGCGCCTCGGGTGCGAGCCCCCCGGTCAGCGGCAATGGCGCGCCGAAGCGAACGACGTCGGCCGCGGCGGCCGGGCTGGAAAGGCTCACGAGCGCGGCCGCGGCAGCGGCCGTTCCAAGCCAGGCGCGCGCACGCGCCCAGCCCATGTTGGCTGTCTTCATCACTACTGTCTCCTGCGAATTTCTTGTTGCGGGCGGCGCGAATCTACCAGCCCCAGCAATCGCGCAGAAGAATCGATTTTCGGGATCAGTGATCCAATAAATAGATCGATGCCGAATCGATCTCAGGCCAGGTTGCGGGCCTTGCCCACCATGCGCTCCATGAGCCGCTTGGACAGCCGCTCGGCCGCCGGCGAACGCCCGCGCGCGTAGCTGGCCACCAGCGTGCCGCGCGCGCTCTTGAGCACCGGGTCGGTCAGCGGCACCACGACCACGCGCGTGGAGATGCCCGAGGCCGCGATCACGCCACGCGGCTGGAACGTGATCAGGCCGCTCTCCACGACCATGCGGCCGGCGAAGGCCAGCGAGTTGGTTTCCACGGCCATCTGCAGCTGGCCGCGGGCCCGCGCCGCCGCGCGGTCGACGAGCTGGCGGATGCCGAAGGAGCGGTCGGGCAGCACCACCGGGTACGGGATCACGTCGGTGATGGAGCAGGCCCGCAGGCGCGACAGCGGATGGTCGATGGGCATGACCGCGCAGAGTGGCTGGTCGATGCGCACGAGCTCGACGAGGTCCGAGCGCGGCGAGTCGCCGAAGATCAGCCCGAGGTCGTGGCGCTGGTCGGCCACCGCCTCGGCCACGGCCTGCGAGCCCATGGCTTCCACCATCAGCGTGATGTGGGGATGCTCGGCCCGGAACTCGCTCAGGAAGGCCGGCATCAGGCTGTTGAGCAGGCCTTCCACGCAGGCGATGCGCACATGGCCCTTGAGCAGGGTCTCGTGCTCGTTGATGTTGGCGCGCAAGGCACCGAGGCGCTCGCGCATGTCCTCCGCATAGGCCAGCAGGCGTTCGCCCGCGGCCGTGATGGCCATGCCGCGCGCACGGCGTTCGAACAGCGGCGCGCCCAGCTCTTCCTCGAGCAGCGCGATCTGCCGGCTGATGGCGCTCTGCGCCACGAACAGGCGCTCGGCCGCCTGGCGCACGGAGCCGAGTTCGGCCACCTCCCGGAAGTAGCGCAGCGTGGTGGGTTCGAGCAAGAGGCCTCCTGAAGATCGCAATGCAAAGGCGCGCCGCGGTCCCGCAGCCGGGCCGCGCGCAGGCGGCATTGTGCGCAGGCCGGCGCCACCGCGCCGGCTCGCGATGTAGGTCCGCTCCCACCTGCCAGCGGCGCACGGGCCGCTGGAGGCCCGCGCAGGGCGCAGACAGACTGGCCACTCCAAGCCGCCGACGCCACAGGTCAAATACAACACGAAGTTCGTGCCTTGGTTCACCACCAAGCGGGGGAGCCTCCCCCCTGCGCATCACTTCGGGAGACCTGTCCGCGTGACCGACCAGCCCCACTCCACCCCCCCTGTCC
>DATKFT010000215.1:0-1726 GCA_035544335.1 Pseudorhodoferax sp. | reverse complement strand
GCTTTCGCTGTCGCGCATGCCCAGGTAGCCCAGGGGCAGCTGCACTTGCTCGAGCGCGGTCAGCGCGGGGAACAGGTTGAAGCCCTGGAACACGAAGCCTGTGTGGTGCAGCCGGAAGCGCTCCAGCGCGCGCGCCGACAGCTGGCCCAGGTCTTCGCCGAGCGCGAGGGCCTGGCCCGCATCGGGCCGCTGCAGCCCGGACATCAGCGACAGCAGCGTGCTCTTGCCGCAGCCCGAAGGCCCGGAGATCAGCGTGAGCTCGGAGGGGTAGATGGACAGCGAGAGGTCCTGCAGCACCTGCACGCGCACCACGCCCGAGAGAAAGGATTTGCGCACCTGCACCACCTGCAGGCTGGGCGCCACGGCGCTCATGGGATGGCTCTCGACCCTCATCGCAGCAACAGCGCCGGATCGGCGCGCATGAGGCCACGGATGGCCAGGATCCCGGACAGCAGCGCCACCAGGCCGACCAGCGCCGCGCAGGCCAGCGCGACCGGCAGCGTCATGGCCACCGGCACGCCATAGGCCGCGGCCAGCGTCAGCAGCACGGCGCTGCCCAGCCCGCCGAGCAGCAGGCCCAGGCCGCCGATCCAGCAGGCCTGCTCGACCACGAGGCGCCCGAGCGCGCCGCGGCTGGCGCCCAGTGCGTTCAAGGTGGCGTATTCACGGGCCGTGCCGGCCACCACGCCCATCAGCGACTGGCTCGTGATCACGGTGCCGACCATGAAGACGATGACGGCCATGAACAGCACGGCGACACCGGCGCCGGTGTCGAACATCCAGTAGTGCTGCGAGCGCTGCGCGAACTGGTCGGCGGTCCAGACCTCGAAGGGTGCGAAGCCCGGGCTGCCACCGGCCAGCCGCGCCTGCGCGGCCTGGGTCTGTGCGGGCCCCTGGGTGCGTGCCACGAGGTAGGTGCTGCCGTTGCCGGCCTCGGCGCCCAGCATCTCGCGCGCGCTGTCCAGCGAGGTCAGCACGTTGACGCCGCCCAGGCCGCGCAGGCCGTGCACGGCCGCCACGAGGCGCACGCGGTGGCCGTTGATCCAGGCGGTCTGGCCCAGCTGCGTGCCCAGCGTGTCCAGGTCGGCCCGGTCCACGATCACGGCGCCGGGCTCGCGCAGCGCCTCGCGCTGCCAGGGCGCCAGCAGGCGTGCGAACAGCATGGCGTCCGGCGCCGTGCGGATGCCCGAGACATAGACCGAGACACCGCCGCCATCGCTGTGTGCGCCATGCCAGTCGCCGTCCACCCACAGATAGGGCTCGACGGACGTGACATCGGGGTCCATGCGCAGGCGCTCGTCCACGTCGCGGCCGATGGCGCGGCCGAAGTTCACGCTCTGGGTGCCGGGGTAGCCGGCCCACAGGTCGGCCGTCGAGGCACGCACGTAGACCGCCGCGCTGCCGAAGATGCCCAGCACCAGCGCGGCCTGCACCACCAGCAGCAGGCCCGAGAAGCCCACGGCGAACACGGCCGGCACGAAGCGGCGCCATTCGTAGACCAGGGTCTTGCGCGCCAGCGCGATCATGGCGCCTTCCCGGCCTGGGCCTGGGCCTGGGCCGTGGTGTCGGGCGCGGGCAGCGGTGCGCCGCCCAGGGCCTTGTAGAGCGCGACGAAGGCCAGCGCGCGCGCGTCCTGCGCGAGCGCCAGCTCGGCCTCGGATTCGAGCTGCTGGCGGCGCTGCGCCAGGCCCTGGTACTCGCTCGCCAGGCCCAGGCGGGCCTGGGT
>DATKFT010000214.1:0-4565 GCA_035544335.1 Pseudorhodoferax sp. | reverse complement strand
ACGAACTCCCCGAAGACGACGGTGCGCCCAAGGGCCACCAGAGCCGCACCGGCCGCACCGCGACCGGTGCGCGCAAGGCCGCGGCCAAGAACCCGCGCAGCCGCGCGCGCGAGTTCGTGCTGCAGGCGCTGTACCAGCACGTGGTGAGCGGCAACGACGCGACGGCCATCGACACCTTCACGCGCGACCTGTCGGGCTTCCACAAGGCCGATGCCGTGCACTACGACGCGCTGCTGCACGGCTGCATCGCCGAGGCCGCGCAGATGGATGCGCTGATGGCGCCGCTGCTGGACCGCACCATGGAGCGCATCTCGCCGATCGAGCATGTGATCCTGTGGATTGGCATCTACGAGATGCGCCACTGCCCGGACGTGCCCTGGCGTGTGGTGCTCAACGAATGCATCGAACTGGCCAAGGAGTTCGGCGGCACCGACGGTCACAAGTATGTCAACGGCATCCTGAACGGCCTGGCCCCGCAGCTGCGCGCGACCGAGGTCGAGGCCGACCGCGGCAAGAAGAAGCCGGACGCATGAGGATCTCGCGCCGGGCCCAGGCCATCGAACCCTTCTATGTGATGGAGGTGGCCAAGGAGGCCGCCGCGCTCGCGCGGGAGGTGGCCAGCGGCACGCAGCCCATGGTGTTCCTGAACATCGGCGAGCCCGATTTCACGGCACCGCCGCTGGTGCAGGAAGCCGCTGCGCGCGCCGTGCGCGACGGCCGCACGCAGTACACGCAGGCCACCGGCCTGCCCGAGCTGCGCGAGCGCATCAGCGCCTGGTACGCCGAGCGGCTGGGCGTGCAGGTGCCGGCGCGCCGCATCGTGGTCACGGCCGGTGCCTCGGCCGCGCTGCAGCTGGCCTGTCTGGCGCTGATCGAGTCCGGCGACGAGATGCTGATGCCGGACCCCAGCTACCCCTGCAACCGGCATTTCGTGAGTGCCGCAGACGGCCGCGCCGTGCTGCTGCCCACGACGGCGGCCGAACGCTTCCAGCTCAGCGCCGACAAGGTGGCTGCGGCATGGAACGCGCAGACGCGCGGCGTGCTGCTGGCCTCGCCGTCGAACCCGACCGGCACCTCGATCGCGCCCGACGAGCTCGCACGCATCCACGCCCAGGTCACGCAGCGCGGCGGCATCACGCTGATCGACGAGATCTACCTGGGCCTGTCCTACGACCCGGCCTTCGGCCGCAGCGCGCTCGCGCTGGGCGAAGACGTGGTCAGCATCAACAGCTTTTCCAAGTACTTCAACATGACGGGCTGGCGGCTGGGCTGGCTGGTCGTGCCCGACGCGCTGGTGCCCGTGGTCGAGCGCATGGCGCAGAACCTGTTCATCTGCGCGAGCACCGTGGCCCAGCACGCGGCGCTGGCCTGCTTCGAGGCCGAGAGCATCGCGCTCTACGAGCAGCGGCGCGCCGAGTTCCAGGCCCGGCGCGACTACTTCGTGCCGGCCTTGAATGCGCTGGGCCTGCAGGTGCCGGTGATGCCCGACGGCGCGTTCTATGCCTGGGCCGACTGCCGCGAGGCCTGCGCGCGCCTGGGCGTCCAGGGCAGCTGGGATCTCAGCTTCGCGCTGATGCGCCAGGCCCACCTGGCCGTGACGCCGGGCCGCGACTTCGGCCAGGCCGACACCGGCCGCTTCATCCGTTTTTCCACCGCCAGCTCCATGGCCCACCTGCAGGAAGCCGTGGCGCGCCTGCGCAGCCTGCTCGCATGACGGCGTCTGTCTTCCACTTCCCGGTGCGCGTGTACTGGGAAGACACCGATGCCGGCGGCATCGTGTTCTACGTGAACTACCTCAAGTTCTTCGAACGCGCGCGCACCGAATGGCTGCGTGCGCGCGGCATCGGCCAGCGCCAACTCAAGGACGACAGCGGCGGCATGTTCGTGGTCAGTGCCACCGAGGTGCGCTACCTGCAACCCGCCAGGCTGGACGATGAACTTCTCGTGACAGTGCGCGTGGAACGTTTTGGCGCCGCCTCGCTCCTACTGGCGCAACAAGTGCTGGCGGGGCCGGCGCCCACGGGGCCCGTTCTGTGCGAGGGCAGCATCCGCATCGGCTGGGTCCTGGCCGACACCCTGCGCCCTGCGAGAATTCCGCCTTCCGTCCTGAACGTGCTAGAACAACCATGACGCTTTTCCTGCGCCTGTCCACCTGGAGTCTGCGATGACCCAGGACATGTCCATCCTGCAGCTGGTCCTCAACGCCAGCTTCGTGGTCCAGTTCGTGATGGTGCTGCTGGTCTGCGTCTCGATCGCCAGCTGGGCCGCCATCTTCCGCAAGCTGTTCGCGCTCAAGAAGGTGCACGCGCTCAACGAGGCGTTCGAGCGCGACTTCTGGTCCGGCAGCAACCTCAACGAACTGCACGCCGCCGCCACGCAGAACGCCAAGAGCGCCGGCCCCATGGAACGCATCTTCGCCAGCGGCATGCGCGAGTACCAGAAGCTGCGCGAGCGCCGCATCTCGGATGCCGGCACGCTGATGGACGGCGCACGCCGCGCCATGCGCGCGAGCTTCCAGCGCGAAATGGACGTGATCGAAACCAACCTCTCGTTCATGGCCTCGGTCGGTTCTGTCTCGCCTTACGTGGGCTTGTTCGGCACGGTCTGGGGCATCATGCACGCCTTCACGGGCCTGGCCAGCATGCAACAGGTCACGCTGGCCACCGTCGCACCCGGCATCGCCGAAGCGCTGGTGGCCACCGCGATCGGCCTGTTCGCCGCGATCCCGGCCGTGGTGGCCTACAACCGTTTCGCACGCGACATCGACCGCACCGCGATCCGACTGGAAACCTTCATCGAAGAGTTCTGCAACATCCTGCAGCGCAACGTGGCGACGCAATCGCCTTCGGGCCACTGAGATGCCTGGAACGATCTCCCGGGGCCGCGGCCGCCGCACCATGAACGAGATCAACATGGTGCCCTTCATCGACGTGATGCTGGTGCTGCTGATCATCTTCATGGTCACCGCGCCCATGGTCACACCCAGCCTGATCGACCTGCCCAGCGTGGGCAAGGCCGGCCGCCAGCCCGACAAGGTGATCCAGGTCGTGATCGGCAAGGACGAACGGCTGGAGGTCAAGGGTGGCGATGGCAGCCAGTCGGTCTCCCAGCGTGAACTGGCCGCCGCCGTCAAGCGTGCGCAGGGCGAGGACACCAACGCCCCCGTGGTGATCAGCGCCGACCGCAACGTCAAGTACGAGACCGTGGTCAAGGCCATGGACAGCCTGCAGCGCGCCGGCGTCGCACGCGTGGGCCTGTCGGTGCAGCTCGGCGGCCAGTAGCAGCGCCGCCGCGACGCACCATGGCCAGCTTGTCCCATGCCGCGCTGGACCCGTCCAGCCTTGCGCCACCGCAGCAGGGCGGGCTGCTGCGCTCCGTCGGCCTGGCCCTGCTCGCGCACGCGCTGCTGATCGCGGCCCTGACCTGGGGCGTGAACTGGAAGTCGCAGGAGATCCCGACCGTGGAAGCCGAGATCTGGTCCTCCGTGCGCCAGCAAGCCGCACCGCGCGCGGTGGAACCACCGGCTCCGCCGCCTGAGCCGGCGCCGCCCCAGCCCCCTGCCCCGACTCCGCCCCAGGTGGAACCGCCGCCCGCACCACCGGCCCCGCCCAAGGTGGCACCGCCGCCCGACACCAGCGTGCGCGACGCACAGATCGCATTGGAGCGCGAGAAGCAGGAACGCGAACGCAAGCAGCGCGAGCGCGAACTGGCCGAGCGGCGCGAGCAGCAAAAGAAAGCCGAGGCCGACAAGCGGCGCCAGGAAGAACTGGCCGACGCCAAGCGCGAAGCCCAGCAGAAGGCCGAGGCGCAGAAGAAACTCGAAGCCCAGCAAAAGGCCGAGGCCCAGAAGAAGCTCGAGGTCCAGAAGAAGCTTGAGGCGCAAAAGCGCGAAGCCGAGGAGCGCAAGGCCGCCGAGGCGGCCGATGCCAAGCGCAAGCAGCAGGCCGCTGCCGCCAAGGCGGCAGACGAAAAGGCCGCCGAAGCCCGGCGCCAGGAAAACATCCGCCGCATGCAGGGCATGGCCGGTGCCAGCGGTGGCGCCACGGCCACCGGCAGCGCGTTGCAATCCGCCGGCCCCTCGGCCAGCTATGGCGCGCGCGTGGCGGCGCGCGTGCGGCCCAACATCGTGTTCCCCGACAGCGTGCCGGGCAATCCCACCGCCGACGTCGAGGTCCGCACCTCGCCGGACGGCACCATCGTGAGCCGCCGCCTCGTCAAGTCCAGCGGCAACAAGGCCTGGGACGATGCCGTGCTGCGCGCGATCGACAAGACCGAGACGCTGCCGCGCGACACCGACGGCCGCGTGCCCGCGCTGATGACCATCGGCTTCCGCCCCAAGGAATAGCCGCAGCGGGGCTTGCCGCCCCCCAATGCAAACGCCCGGTACGGGGTACCGGGCGTCTGGGGTCTACGAGGTGGGCGAGGGGCGGGCCATGCCCGCCCTGTGCATCAGGCCGTGACCTTGTCCGCCACTTCCGTGTAGTCGTCGATCTTGTCGAAGTTCAGGTACTGGTAGATCTGGCCGCTGGCCGCCGTCAGCACGCCCATGTCGGCCATGTACTCCT
>DATKFT010000213.1:0-3203 GCA_035544335.1 Pseudorhodoferax sp. | reverse complement strand
ACGCGCCCAGGTCCTCGGAGCAGTAGACCTGCAGCTTGGCCCCGACCGGGTGGAATTCGTAGACCTGGTAGTGCGCGAGGATCTCGGCCTGGAACTGCGCGGCGCGCGCGAGCGCGTAGCGGTCGATCTCCAGCAGCTGATCGGCCGGCACGGCGTGCTTGGCCGGGTCGAAGTCGCTGGTGTTGGCCAGCAGGAAGCGCAGCGTGTTGCGGATGCGGCGGTAGGCATCGACCACGCGCGCGAGGATCTTGTCGTCGCCCGCGATGTCGCCCGAGTAGTCGCTGGCCGCCACCCACAGGCGGATGATCTCGGCGCCCAGCTTCTTATTGACCTCCTGCGGGTCGATGCCGTTGCCCAGCGACTTGCTCATCTTGCGACCCTGGCTGTCGACCGTGAAGCCGTGCGTGAGCAGGCCGCGGTAGGGCGCGCGGTCCTGCACCGCGCAGGACAGCAGCAGCGAGCTGTGGAACCAGCCGCGGTGCTGGTCATGGCCTTCCAGGTACAGGTCCGCTTCGGGGCCCTGTTCGTGGAAGCCCGGTGCGTGCGTGCCGCGCAGCACATGCCAGAAGGTCGAGCCCGAGTCGAACCAGACTTCCAGGATGTCGGTGCTCTTGGTGTACAGCGCGGCGTCGGCGGCGCCCAGGATCTCCTCGGTCGTCACGCGGCTCCAGGCCTCGATGCCACCCTTCTCGACGATGGCGGCGGCCTGGTCCAGGATCTCCATGGTGCGCGGGTGCAGCTCGCCCGAATCCTTGTGCAGGAAAAACGGGATCGGCACGCCCCAGCTGCGCTGGCGCGAGATGCACCAGTCGGGCCGGTTGGCGATCATGTCGTGCAGGCGCGCCTTGCCGTTCTCGGGGTAGAAGCTGGTCTCCTCGATCGCGGCCAGCGCGGTCTGGCGCAGCGTGCGCGGCGCCTTGTCCCTGGTGAACACGCCCTCGCCCTCGTCCATGCGGATGAACCACTGCGCCGCGGCGCGGTAGATCACGGGCGTCTTGTGGCGCCAGCAGTGCGGGTAGCTGTGGCTGATGGTCTCGGTGGCCAGCAGGCGGCTCGCCGCCTTGAGCTGGTCCAGGATCGCGGGCACGGCCTTCCAGATGTTCTGGCCGCCGAACAGCGGGAAATCCTCGGCGTAGCTGCCGTTGCCCTGCACGGGGTTCAGGATGTCTTCGTTGCGCAGGCCGTGCGTGGTGCACGAGATGTAGTCGTCCAGGCCATAGGCCGGCGCCGAGTGCACGATGCCGGTGCCGTCGTCGGCCGTGGCGTAGTCGGCCAGGTAGACGGGCGACAGGCGGCGGTAGCCGGCGTCCACGTCATAGAGCGGATGCTCGAACTGCAGGCCGGCGAGCTTCTCGCCTTTGGCCGTGGCCAGCACCTGGCCTTGCAGGCCGTAGCGCGCCATGCACTTGTCCACCAGCGAGGCGGCCAGCACGAGCAGGCCGCGCTCGGTGTCGACCAGCGCGTACTCGAGCTCGGGGTTCAGGTTCAGCGCCTGGTTGGCCGGGATGGTCCAGGCGGTCGTCGTCCAGATCACCACGAAGGCGTCCTTGGACAAGGAAGGCAGGCCGAAGGCCGAAGCCAGGGCGGCCGGCTCGTGCGCCTTGAAGGCCACGTCCAGCGTCTGGCTCTTCTTGTCCGCGTACTCGATCTCGAACTCGGCCAGCGAAGAGCCGCAGTCGAAGCACCAGTACACGGGCTTCAAGCCCCGGTAGACGAAGCCGCGTTCGATCACGCGCTTGAACGCGCGCAGCTCGCCGGCCTCGTTGGCGAAGTCCATGGTCTTGTAGGGATGGTCCCATTCGCCGAGCACGCCCAGGCGCTGGAAATCGACCATCTGCTGGGCGATCTGTTCGGTCGCGAAGGCGCGGCTCTTGGCCTGCATGTCGTCGCGGCTGAGCTTGCGGCCGAACTTCTTCTCGATGGCGTTCTCGATCGGCAGGCCGTGGCAGTCCCAGCCCGGCACGTACAGCGCGTCGAAGCCTTCGAGCTGGCGCGCCTTGACGATCATGTCCTTGAGGATCTTGTTGACCGCGTGGCCCATGTGGATCTGGCCGTTGGCGTAGGGCGGACCGTCGTGCAGGACGAATTTGGGCTTGCCGGCGCGTGCGGCGCGCAGGCGCTTGTACAGGCCTTGTTCGTTCCAGTCCTTGACCCAGCCCGGTTCGCGCTTGGGCAGATCGCCGCGCATGGGGAACGGGGTGTCGGGCAGGTTCAGGGTGCTGCGGTAGTCGGTGGTGTCGGTCATGGTGCGGGCAGGGGCGTCGTCGGCGACGGCGCCGCGGAGCGTGGGGAGGAAACGCGGCCCGGCCAGGGCCGGGGACACGCGCGAGCGCGGGGGGGAGCCGGGGGGCGGCTAAATTCGATCGCGCGTGGTCTGCCGGCGCGTCTGCGCATGACCGGCCGCCAGCCAGGCACGGGCGTCGTCGCAGTCCCGCGTGATGCCGGCGGTCAGGGCATCCAGGCTGTCGTACTTGAGCTCGTCGTGCAGTTTGTGCAGCAGTTCCACGCGGACGATCTTACCGTAGCCACCTTCGGACCCCAGGTCCGCGGGCCAGTCCAGGCAATGGGTCTCCAGCAGCA
Source organism: Pseudorhodoferax sp. (assembly GCA_035544335.1). Taxonomy (GTDB): domain Bacteria; phylum Pseudomonadota; class Gammaproteobacteria; order Burkholderiales; family Burkholderiaceae_C; genus Pseudorhodoferax. The sequence goes on along the minus strand of DATKFT010000213.1, from coordinate 623 downwards.
CACGCCCGCCGTTGACGTCGTTCGGGTCCAGCGAGGGGCGCACGCCCAGGTTGGCGACGCCGGCCACGGGGCGGTCCGCCAGCCCGTGCACCTCGACCACGAAGATGCCCGACGCGGCCGGCTTCCAGTGCGCAAAACGCATGTTGAGCGTGCGGAAACCCAGCTCGCGACCGAGCTGGCGACCGCGCACCACATGGCCGCTGATGCTGTAGGGGCGGCCGAGCAGGCGCGCCGCGTCGTCCAGCCGGCCTGCGCCGAGCGCCTCGCGCACCGCGGAACTGGACACCCGCACGCTGCGGCGCCCGTCCGGGGCTGCAGCGTCGGGCAGCGGGACCTCGTAGCTGTTCATGCGCGCGACCTCGAAGCCCATCGCCTCGCCGGCCGAGGCCAGCATGGCGTAGTCGCCCGCGCGCTTGGCGCCGAAGCGGAAGTCGTCGCCCACGAGCACGTAGCGCACGTTCAGGCCCGCGACCAGCACATCCTTGATGAAGGCCTCGGGGCTTTGGCGGGCCAGTTCGGCGCGGAACGGCAGCACGATGGCCTGGTCCACGCCGCAGCGGGCCAGCTCGGTCAGCTTGTCGCGCAGCGTGCCCAGGCGCGCCGGCGCGATCTCGGGCCGGCCC
>DATKFT010000212.1:0-2823 GCA_035544335.1 Pseudorhodoferax sp. | reverse complement strand
GTGGCCTATGTGGGCTCGTCGGTGGTGCGCGGCGTGCTCGTGGGCTTCGGCGTGTTCCTCGTGACGGTGGGCTTCACGGGCGTGCACATGGTGGCGCCGCTGTGGATCGTCGTGTTCGCCGTGCTGGGGGCCGCGCTGCTGGGCGCGCTGGGCGTGATCGCGGGGCTCTGGGCCGAGAAGTTCGACCAGATGGCCGCGTTCCAGAACTTCCTGATCATGCCCATGACCTTCCTGTCGGGCGTGTTCTATTCCATCCACTCGCTGCCCAGCTTCTGGCAGACCGTGAGCCACCTGAACCCGTTCTTCTACATGATCGACGGCTTTCGCTACGGCTTCTTCGGCATCAGCGACATCTCGCCCTGGACCAGCCTGTCCATCGTGGGCACGGCCCTGCTCGTGGTCAGTGCCATCGCCGTGCACCTGCTGCGCATCGGCTACAAGATCCGCAACTGAAGACATCCTCACCCCGCATGACCGCTGACCAACTCCGCTCCCTGATCGCCGCCGGCCTGGCCTGCGAGCATCTGCATGTCGAGGGCGATGGCCGGCATTGGTACGCGACCATCGTGGCGGCCGGGTTTGCCGGCAAGCGCGCGATCCAGCGCCACCAGATGGTCTACGCCACGCTGGGTGAGAAAATACGCAACGACGAAGTGCACGCGCTGTCGATGAAGACCCTGACGCCCGAGGAGTGGGCGGCCCAGGGTCAGCCCCAGCGCTGAGCGCTTCCTTCCGCCCGCGGCCAGGGGTGTGCGGGCCTGATTTCCTGATCGGCTTTTGATGGACAAACTGTTGATTCGCGGCGGCCGCCGGCTGAGCGGCGAGGTGCGCATTTCCGGCGCCAAGAATGCGGCGCTGCCCGAGCTGTGCGCGGCCCTGCTGACCGAAGAGCCTGTGCACCTGTCCAATGTGCCGGGCCTGCAGGACGTGGCGACCATGCTCCAGCTGATCCGCAACATGGGCGTGGCCGTCGAGCAGCACGACGATGGCCGCGTGTCCGTGCATGCGCGCGGCCTGTCCAACCCCGAGGCCCCCTACGAGCTGGTCAAGACCATGCGTGCCTCGGTGCTGGCGCTGGGGCCGCTGCTGGCGCGCTTCGGCCATGCCCGGGTGTCGCTGCCGGGCGGTTGCGCGATCGGTTCGCGGCCCGTGGACCAGCACATCAAGGGCCTGCAGGCCATGGGCGCGCAGATCGAGGTCGAGCACGGCTACATGATCGCCAGGCTGCCCGAGGGCCGCACGCGCTTGCGTGGCGCCCACATCACGACCGACATGGTCACCGTGACCGGCACCGAGAACCTCATGATGGCCGCCACGCTGGCCGAGGGCGAGACCGTGCTCGAGAACGCGGCGCAGGAGCCCGAGATCCCCGACCTGGCCGAGATGCTGATCGCCATGGGCGCGCGCATCCGGGGCCACGGCACGCGCCGCATCGTGATCGAAGGTGTGGAGCGCCTGCACGGCTGCGCGCACGAAGTCGTGGCCGACCGCATCGAGGCCGGCACCTTTTTGTGCGCCGTGGCTGCCACGGGCGGCGACGTGCTGCTGCGCGATGCGCGGGCCGACCACCTGGACGCCGTGATCGAGAAGCTGCGCGACGCCGGCGCGCGCGTGCAGGCCGTGGAAGGCGGCGTGCGTGTGCAGGCCGATGCGCCGGCCTACGAGTTCCTGCGCGCGCAGAACTTCCGCACCACCGAGTACCCGGGCTTTCCGACCGACATGCAGGCCCAGTTCATGGCGCTCAACAGCATTTCGCAGGGCGCGAGCAAGGTCACCGAGACCATCTTCGAGAACCGCTTCATGCACGTGAACGAGCTCGTGCGCCTGGGCGCGCGCATCCAGATCGACGGCAAGGTCGCGCTGATCGAGGGTGCACCGCGCCTGTCGGGCGCCACCGTCATGGCAACCGACCTGCGCGCCTCGGCCAGCCTGGTCATCGCCGGCCTCGTGGCCGATGGCGAGACCCTGGTCGACCGCGTCTACCACCTGGACCGCGGCTACGACCGCATGGAAGGCAAGCTGCGCGGCATCGGCGCCGACATCGAACGGGTGAAATCATGATCACGCTGGCCTTGTCCAAGGGACGCATCTTCGATGAAACGCTGCCGCTGCTGCGCTCTGCCGGCATCGAGGTGCTGGAGGATCCCGAAACCTCGCGCAAGCTGATCCTGGCGACCAACCAGCCCGATCTGCGCGTGGTGCTGGTGCGCGCGACCGACGTGCCGACCTATGTGGAATACGGTGGTGCCGATCTCGGCATCACGGGCCGCGACACCTTGATCGAGCATGGCGGCCAGGGCCTGTACCAGCCGCTGGACCTGGACATCGCACGCTGCCGCATCAGCGTAGCCGTGCGCCAGGACTTCGACTACGCCTCGGCCGTGCGCCAGGGTTCGCGCCTGCGCGTGGCGACCAAGTACGTGGGCATCGCGCGCGACTTCTTCGCCACCAAGGGCGTGCACGTGGACCTCATCAAGCTCTACGGCAGCATGGAGCTCGCACCGCTGACGGGCCTGGCCGACGCCATCGTCGACCTGGTGTCCACCGGCAACACGCTCAAGGCCAACGGCCTGGTCGAGGTCGAGCGCATCATGGACATCAGCTCGCGCCTGGTCGTGAACCAGGCTGCGCTCAAGCGCAAGCAGGCGGCGCTGCGCCAGGTCATCGACGGCTTCGCCGCGGCGCTGCGCGAACCGGCCGGGAGCGCGGCATGACGCTGTCTGCCCGCCCGCTGCGCCTGGCCACGGCCCAGGCCGATTTCGAGGCGCAGTTCAAGGCGCGGCTGCACTGGTCGGCCGACACCGATGCGGCCATCGAGCAGCG
>DATKFT010000211.1:0-4425 GCA_035544335.1 Pseudorhodoferax sp. | reverse complement strand
GGCAGCTGCACGACGCCGACACCGGCCAGCGCCGCCGCGCGCAAGGCGCCCATGCTGCGCGTGACCAGACGCGGATGGTGCCGCACCATGGCCTGCGCGCCGCCCGGCCCCTGCAGCTCCCAGACATGCTGCTGCTGCGCCAGGGCCAGCGCCAGGCTGGGCCAGGCCGCCAGGTCGGCCGGCACGCGCGGCAGCGCGGCACTGCCCAGCAGGGCCGGCGCGGCCACCAGGCACTGGCCGCGGTCGGCCAGCACGCGCAGCACGAGGTCGCTGTCCTCGATCGGCGGCGGGCGCACGCGGATCGCGAGGTCCAGGCCTTCGCCGATCACGTCGACGCGGCGGTTGGTGTCCTCCAGCAGGATCTCCACGCGCGGGTAGGCGGCCATGAAGGCGGCCACCATGTCGCCCACGCGCAGGTCCAGCAGCATCACAGGGCAGCTCATGCGCACGGTGCCACAGGGCTCGGCATGGGTGCGCGCGATCGCCTCGGCCGCCGCGTCGGCCTCCACGAGCATGGCCTTGCAGTGGCCGTAGTAGGTCTGGCCGATCTCGGTCACCGCGAAGCGGCGCGTGGAGCGCTGGATCAGGCGCACGCCCAGCCGCTCCTCGAGCAGCGCGATGCGCCGGCTGAGCTTGGACTTGGGCAGGCTCAGCGCGCGGCCGGCCGGCGCGAAACCGCCGTGGTCGACCACCTGCACGTAGTAATAGAGGTCGTTCAGGTCTTGCATCAGGCTTCCATCGTTCCCTCAATAGAACGCTGAAGGCTACTTTAGCCCTCTACTGCACAGATCGTTCAGCCCCTATTCTCTGTGTATGCCGCAGCACAAGGCTTCGGCGGTTTCAGGAGATTGGCATGAAGAAGGTTCTTGGCGTCTACAGCGCTCCGCGCCCGCACTGGGTGGGCGACGGTTTTCCGGTGCGCTCGCTGTTCGGCTACGACGGGCTGGGCCGGCATCTGAGCCCGTTCCTGCTGCTGGACCACGCGGCGCCCACGGCCTTCGCGCCGGCGGCGCAGCCGCGCGGCGTCGGCCAGCACCCGCACCGCGGCTTCGAGACCGTGACCATCGTCTACCAGGGCGAGCTGGAGCACCGTGATTCCACGGGCGCAGGCGGCCTGATCGGCCCCGGCGACGTGCAGTGGATGACGGCGGCCGGCGGCATCCTGCACGAGGAGTTCCATTCGCGCGCGTTCACGGCGCGCGGCGGCACGATCGAGATGGTGCAGCTGTGGGTGAATCTGCCCGCCCGCGACAAGATGGGCCCGGCCGGCTACCAGACGCTGCTGGACAGCCAGATGCCCGTGGTGCCGCTGCCCGAGGGCGCCGGCAAGGTCCGCGTGATCGCCGGCACATTCGGCGGCCAGCGCGGCCCGGCCCGCACCTTCACGCCCATGGACGTGTGGGATCTGCGGCTGGTGCAGGGCGGCGTGGCCCGCTTCGAGGCCCAGGCCGGCCACACGCTGGCGCTGGTGGTACTGCACGGCACGGTGCTGGTCAACGGCAGCGAGGTGGCGCGCGAAGGGCAGCTCGTGCACCTGGCGCGTGAGGGCCAGGCCGTGGAGCTGGAGGCGAACACCGACGCCACCGTGCTGTGGCTGTCGGGCGAGCCCATCGACGAGCCCGTGGTCGGCCACGGCCCGTTCGTGATGAACAGCGAGCAGGAGATCCGCCAGGCCATCACGGACTTCAACGCGGGCCGCTTCGGCACGATGCCCATGGCCGACGCCACCAGCGCCTGAGCGCCCCGGCACCCCACGCCGGGGTGCGGCGGCGTGGCAGCCGATGCCGCGCCGCCCCCCTTCCCCTCCTTGCCATGCCCATGCCGCGCACCGCGCCGGCAGGGACTGGCGCACCCCGCCCCCATGGGGCACCCTTCCCGAGGAACCCTGCCATGACCAAACCCTATGTACGGCTCGACAAGGACCAGGCCGCCGTCCTGCTGGTGGACCACCAGACCGGCCTGCTCTCGCTGGTGCGCGACATCGACCCCGACAAGTTCAAGAACAACGTGCTGGCACTGGCCGACCTGGCCGCCTACTTCAAGCTGCCCACCATCCTGACCACCAGTTTCGAGAGCGGCCCCAACGGCCCGCTGGTGCCCGAGCTCAAGCAGCAGTTCCCGGACGCGCCCTACATCGCCCCCCCCCGGCAACATCAACGCCTGGGACAACCCGGATTTCGTGGCGGCCATCAAAGCCACGGGCCGCCGCCAGCTCATCATCGCCGGCGTGGTGACCGAGGTCTGCGTGGCGTTTCCGGCGCTGTCGGCGATCGCCGAAGGCTACGACGTGTTCGTGGTCACCGACGCCTCGGGCACCTTCAACCCGATCACGCGCGACGCCGCCTGGAACCGCATGGCACAGGCCGGCGTGCAGCTCATGAGCTGGTTCGGCGCGGCCTGCGAGCTGCACCGCGACTGGCGCAACGACGTGGAGGGCCTGGGCGCGCTGTTCTCCAACCACATCCCCGACTACCGCAACCTGATGACCAGCCACAGCCTGCTCACGCAGGGCCGCTGAGCGGATTCCACACCCCAAAAACAAAAAACCGCCCGAAGGCGGTTTTTGTCTTTTTTGCGCTGGCAGCGCACCCGGTCAAACGGCGGGCTGCAGTGCAGCCCGGGCGGTTTGGCTGGTTTAGGCTGCGGCCGGGGCAGCGGCCAGGGCGAGTGCCTTGACCTTGGCGGCCAGGCGGCTCTTGTCGCGCGCGGCCTTGTTCTTGTGGAAGATGCCCTTGTCGGCGACGGTGTCGACCACGGATTGCATCTTGCCGAACAGCTCGGTGGCCTTCGCCTTGTCGCCGGCGGCAACAGCCTTCTCGACGTTCTTGACGAAGGTACGGTATTTGGAACGCAGCGAGGTGTTCGCGGCGTTGATCTTGACGTCCTGGCGGACGCGCTTGCGGCCCGACGCCAGGCGCGGGTTCTTCTTCTTGGGCTTGGTTGCCATGGTAAATGTTCCTTAAGGGCTTGAGGATGTTGCCAGCAAAGCCCACCAGTATAGCAGCGCTGCCCGTATCCGTCAGCCGCCGCCAATGCCTGCCGGGCCGCTGGCTACACTGGCGCCGGTGAGCCTCCTCAAATCCGCCTCCACCGTGTCGCTGCTGACGCTGGCATCGCGCATCACCGGCCTGGGCCGCGAGCTGTTGATGGCATCGCTGTTCGGCGCCAGCGCGATGACCGACGCCTTCAACGTCGCCTTCCGCATCCCCAACCTGTTCCGGCGCCTGTTCGGCGAAGGCGCGTTCAGCCAGGCCTTCGTGCCGGTGCTGGCCGCCAGCAAGTCCCAGCACGGCGAGGCGGCCACCAAGCAGCTCATCGACCATGTGGCCAGCGTGCTGACGGCCATGCTGGTGCTGCTGTGCGTGGCCGGCGTGCTGGCCGCGCCGCTCATGGTCTGGGTGCTGGCCAGCGGCCTGGAGCAGGACGCGGCCGGCTTCGAGGCCGCCGTGACCATGACGCGCTGGATGTTCCCCTACATCGGCTGCATGTCGCTGGTGGCGCTGGCCTCGGGCATCCTGAACACCTGGAAGCGCTTCGCCGTGCCGGCCGTCACGCCGGTGCTGCTGAACCTGGCCATGATGGGCTCGGCCTGGCTGGGCGCGCCCTGGCTGTCCGCGCGCGGCATCGAGCCCATCTACGCCATGGCCTTCGGCGTCATGCTGGGCGGCCTGCTGCAGCTCGCCGTGCAGCTGCCGGCGCTGGCCGGGCTGGGCCTGCTGCCGCGCCTGCGCCTGGGTTGGGCGGGGCTGCGCGAGGCCTGGGCCGATCCGGGCACGCGCCGCATCGCCACGCTGATGGGGCCGGCCCTGCTGGGCGTGGGCGTGGCCCACCTGTCGATCCTGATCAACACCCAGATCGCCTCGCACCTGGCACCCGGCAGCGTGAGCTGGCTGGGCTATGCCGACCGGCTCATGGAGTTCCCGACCGCACTGCTGGGCGTGGCGCTGGGCGTGGTGCTGATGCCCCAGCTCAGCGCCGCCCACGCCGCGGGCGACGCGGACCGCTACTCGGCCATGCTGGACTGGGGCCTGCGCCTGGTGGTGCTGATGGCCGTGCCCAGCGCCGTGGCGCTGCTGACCTTCGCCGTGCCGCTGGTGGCCACCATCTACCACCACGGTGCCTTCCTGGACGAGGACGTGCGCCAGACCAGCGTGGCGCTGATGGGCTATGGCGCGGGCCTGTTCGGGCTCGTGGCGATCAAGGTGCTGGCGCCCGGCTTCTACGCACGCCAGGACGTGCGCACGCCCGTGCGCATCGCGCTGGTCGTGCTGGTCTGCACCCAGCTGCTCAACATCGCGCTGGTGCCCATGTTCGCGCACGCCGGGCTGGCGCTGTCCGTGGGCCTGGGCGCCACGCTGAACGCAGCCCTGCTGCTCGTGGGCCTGATCCGGCGCGGCAGCTACCGGCCAGGGCCGGGCTGGGGCC
>DATKFT010000210.1:0-5037 GCA_035544335.1 Pseudorhodoferax sp. | reverse complement strand
AGCAGGTCGGCGTAGGCGGGGCCGAAGCCGCTCAGCAGCGCGCGCGTGAAGTGGGCGGACAGTTCCATGCGGCCCGCATGATAGCTGCGATAACGAGAAGCGTTCTCATCTTGGTGTGCATGTGACCATGCCGGAGCGCGGCGCCATCAGTCAGACTTTCGCCCGCATTTGCGGCCTGTGGGGGCGCAGGCGGCCCGGCCGCCCGCGTGGCGCGGGGCGTCGCAACAGTGGTTCCAATGGATTGGTAGGGCCTGCCGGGCTTGGCGCGGTGGGCTGCAAGACAAACAGAACGAAAGCAGACGATGGCCAAGGAAGACCTGATCGAAATGAACGGCGTGGTCGAGGAGGTGCTGCCCGACTCGCGCTACCGCGTCACCCTGGAGAACGGCCACTCCCTCGTGGCCTACAGCGCGGGCCGCATGCGCAAGCACCACATCCGCATCCTGGCCGGCGACCGCGTGACGCTCGAACTGTCGCCCTACGACCTCAGCAAGGGCCGCATCAAGTTCCGCCACCTCGAGACGCGCGGTCCGCGGTAGGCAGCTCCCCCCGTGTGGCCGGCGAAGGGCGTGTCGCCGGCCGATACCCCCCAAGGGGGCGCAGCCAGCGGTCTGGCAGAGCCCGTTCTGCGGCCTTCGGAACCGCATCGCACTGACCCCGTCCTGTTCTGGCGCGGGCGATGTGCGCTTGGCCTGGAGGCCATGGGGATCAGCTGCGGCTCCTGAGCGTGCGGCTCAGCAGCATCACGGGCAGCAGCCCCACCAGCACGAGCGCCAGCGAGGGCAGGGCCGCTTCGCCCAGCCGTTCGTCGCGGGCCAACTGGTAGGCCACCACGGCCAGCGTGTCGGTGTTGAAGGGCCGCAGCACCATGGTGGCGGGCAGCTCCTTCATGACGTCCACGAACACCAGCAGCGCAGCCGCGGCGGCCGAGCGGCGCAACAGCGGCCAGTGCACGCGCGCCAGCAGGCCCGCGCCGCCCGTGCCCAGGGTGCGGGCGGAGTCGTCGAAGCTCAGCGGGATGCGTGCGTAGCCGCTCTGCATGGACTGCAGCGCGACGGCGCAAAAACGCACCAGGTAGGCCCAGACGATGCCCAGCGCCGTGGCCGTGACCCAGTAGGCCGCACCGAGCCGCGGCAAGGCCTCCTGCAGCCAGCCCACGGGCAGCAGCAGGCCAACGACGACGACCGCGCCGGGCACGGCATAGCCCAGGCCGACCAGCTGCACGGCGGCGCGCTGCAGGCCGCGCGGCGTGCGGCGCACGCAGAAGGCCAGGAACAGCGCCAGCGCCACGGCGATCGCGGCCGTCAGCGCGCCCAGCCAGATGCTGTTGCTGGCCCACTGCACGAAGCGGTCCCAGGGCAGCACGGACCAGTCGGCCGCCAGCGGCCGCAGCATGAAGGCCACGGGCAGCACGAAGCCCATCAACACCGGGAACACGCACAGCGCCTGGGCCAGCAGCTGGCGCGTACCGCGCAGCGCGATCGGCCGCGCATCGTGGCTGCCCGCGCGGCCCCGCGTGCTGGCAAAGCGCAGTCGCGCCTGGGCGCGCTGCTCCATGCCCAGCAGCAGTGCCACGAACAGCAGCAGCATGGTTGCCAGCTGCGCTGCGGCGATGCGGTTGTCCATCGCCAGCCAGGCCTTGTAGATGCCGGTCGTGAAGGTCTGGATGCCGAAGTAGCTGGACACGCCGAAGTCGGCCAGCGTCTCCATGAGCGCCAGCGCCGTGCCGGCCGCGATGGCCGGCCGCGCCATGGGCAGCGCCACCTGGCGGATGCGCCGTGCCAGCGGTGCGCCCAGCAGCCGCGCGGCCTCCATGAGGTGGGCGGCGCGCTCGGCCAGCGCGGTGCGCGCCAGCAGGTAGACATAGGGGTACAGCGAGAACGTGAACACCAGGGCCGCGCCGCCCAGGCTGCGCACCTCGGGCAGCACGCGCCCGCGCAGGCCGAAGCTCTCGCGCAGCCAGGTCTGGGCCGGGCCGCTGAACTGCAGGAAGTCGGTGTAGGCGTAGGCCACCACGTAGGCCGGCATGGCCAGCGGCAGCAGCAGCGCCCATTCCAGCTGGCGCCGGCCGCGGAAGTCGAACAGCGTCACGCAGGCCGCCGCGCCCGTGCCGACCAGCACCACGCCCACGCCCACCATGGCCGCCAGGCCGAGCGTGGTGGCGATGTAGCCCGGCAGCACGGTCTGGCGCAGTTCGCGCAGGATCTGGCCGGTCTCGGCACTCCATTGCGCCCAGGACGCCAGCACGGCCAGAACGGGCAGGCTCAACACGGCGGCGACCAGCAGCATGCAGGGCAGGGACAGCCAGCGGCGGGGCATCGGTGGCGCGAGGCGGCGGGGTTCGCAGTGGGGATGGGAGAGGGGCGGCTGGCGCGCCAGGAAGGATGAGAATTGTACGCATCACGCTGCCTACAATCGCCGCCCATGTTCCTGGATGTCTCCCACCTCGTCGTGCACTACGCGGGCCGCGCCCGGCCGGCCGTGCAGGACGTGAGCTTTGGCCTCGCGGCGGGCGAGATCGGCGTGCTGATCGGACCCTCGGGCTGCGGCAAGACCACCTTGCTGCGCACCGTGGCGGGGCTGGAGCCGGCCCAGGGCGGTGAGATCCGGCTGTCGGGCCGGCCCGTCAGCGCGCCGGGCCTGCAGCTGCCGGCCGAGCAGCGCCGCATCGGCATGGTGTTCCAGGACTACGCGCTGTTCCCGCACCTGGACGTGGGCCGCAACGTGGGCTTCGGCCTGTCGGCCCTGCCAAAGGCCGAGCGCGCCGCGCGCGTGGCCGAGGTGCTCGAGCTCGTGGGCCTGGGCGGGGCGGAACGCCGCGCACCGCACGAGCTGTCGGGCGGGCAGCAGCAGCGCGTGGCGCTGGCGCGCGCGCTGGCGCCGCGGCCGCAGCTCATGCTGCTGGACGAACCCTTCTCCAACCTCGACGTGGAGCTGCGCGAGCGGCTCGCGCACGAGGTGCGCGCCATCCTCAAGGCGGCCCAGACCACGGCGCTGTTCGTCACGCACGACCAGCTCGAGGCCTTTGCGATCGGCGACGCGATCGGCGTGATGCACGAAGGCCACCTGCACCAATGGGCCGATGCCTACGAGCTGTACCACCGGCCGGCCACGCGCTTCGTGGCCGACTTCATCGGCCATGGCGTGTTCGCGCCGGCCACGGTCACGCAGGTGGACGGGCGCGCGCTGCTGCACACGCCGCTGGGCCCGGTCAACGGCGCGGCCGCGGCGCAGGCCGCCGCCAGCCTCGCGCAGGGCGGCCCGCAGGATCTGCTGCTGCGCGCCGACGACGTGGTGCACGACGACGAGGCGCCGGTCAAGGCGCAGGTCCTGCGCAAGGCCTTCCGCGGCTCCGAATTTCTCTACACGCTGCGCCTGGCCTCGGGCGAGACCGTGCTGGCCCATGTGCCCAGCCACCACGACCACCGCATCGGCGAGTGGATCGGCGTGCGGCCGGACGTGCGGCACGTGGTGACGTTTCCGCGCGAGCCCTGAACCTCCTCAGCGTGCGCGCCGCGCCGGCGCTGGCGGCGTGGCCGCATCGGTGCTGCGTGCACCCAGCGCGCGCGACAGCTCTGCCGCATGCGCCATGGCGCTGCCCGCCAGCGGCGCCAGCCGGGCCTTGGAGAAGCGCTGCTCGGGCACCGTGAAGCCCAGCGCGCCATAGACCTGGCCGGTCTCGTCGAACACCGGCGCCAGCACGCCGACGGCGCCCGGGATGCGGTGGCCGCGGCTGTGGCAGTAGCCCTGGCGGCGCACCTGTTCGAGCTCGGCCTGCAGCGCCGCGGGCTCGGGCAAGGCGGCCTGCGGCTGCGCGATGCGCTCCTGTTCCAGTGCGGCCTGCAGCGTCTGTTGCGGCAGATGGGCCAGGATGGCGCGCCCGCTGGCACCCCACAGCAGCGACAGCGGGCGGTTGAGCTCGACGCGGTAGTCCAGCGGGTGTTGCGCGTCCACGCGGCTTTCGTACATCACGGCCAGCTGTGCGGGCAGGTACAGCGCGAAGTAGCAGGTCTCTCCGGCCTCGTCGGCCGCGTCGGCCAGGATGGGGCGGATCAGCTGCGTGAGCGGCGTGTTGGCGCGCACGAGCGCGCTGATGCGGTAGAGCTCGCTGCCGATGCGGTAGCTGCGCAGCGCCTTCTCGTGGGCCACCAGGCCCTGCTGCGCGAGCAGGTCCAGCAGGCGGTGCACGGTGGGCGCGGGCAGGCCGCAGGCCTGCGCGAGTTCGCCCAGCGAGAACAGGCCGGGGCGTTCGGCGATCAGCCGCAGCAGCAGTGCCACGCGAGCGACCGTGCCGGTTTCGGCGGTGGGGGCGGGGGTGACCATGGCGTCGTGTGGGATGCAGAGAGAGACGGCCATTGTGTCGTGGCGAATCCAGTCAGCGGAATTTGATTCTGATCCCTTAGGGGTTTGTCCGTGGACCTTGCGGCGCGGTGCTGGGGTTAAATTCCGTCAATCGGATTGACATTTCTTTTATCGGAATTGCAGCCATGCTTTCGGACGACACCGTGCCCGCCGGCGAGACGCCGCTCGTGGTCTGCGCCGCGCTGACCGGTGGCGGCGCTGCGCGCGCCCACACGCCTCACCACCCGGTGACGCCGCAGGCCATCGCGCGCGAGGCGCTGGCGGCCTGGCGCGCCGGCGCGGCCGTCGTGCACTGCCATGCGCGGCTGGAGGACGGCACCCCCACCAACGACGCGCGCGCCTACCGCGACCTGCTGGCCCGCATCCGCGACGCGGGCTGCGAGGCCGTCGTCAACTTCAGCGCCGGCGACAACGGCGGGCTGTCGGCGCATGCGGAGCGGCTGGCCGTCGTCGACACCGGGGCCGAGGTCGTGTCGCTGGGGGGCGGCTCCTTCAACCTCGGCGGCCGCCTGTACGACAACGCGCCGGACTGGCGCCGCGCGATGGCGCAGCGCATGCGCGCGGCGGGCGTCACGCCCGAGTTCGAGCTGTTCGACCTGGGGCAGATCCAGGGCCTGCAATGGCTGCAGGCGCAGGGGCTCGTGCCGCAGCGGCCCATGGTGACGCTGGGCATCG
>DATKFT010000209.1:0-5453 GCA_035544335.1 Pseudorhodoferax sp. | reverse complement strand
CGGCGGCCAGCGACTGGCCGATCGCGCAGAACTTGCAGGCCTTGCGCCGGCTCTCGTAGCGGATGCAGGTCTGCAGCACCGTGGTGGCCAGCACGTCAGCGCCGTGCAAGGTGGCGATCTGGTTGTAGGGCACGCCCTCGGCGGTCTGCAGGCCGTAGAAGCGCGGCGCGCGCGGGAAGGCAATGCTGGCGATGGGAATGCTGCCCCGGCGCAGGACGCTGCGACCGTCAGGCCCCGGCGCCTCGGCCACGAACGGCGAGCTGAAGGCCGTGGCCGTGTGCACGGGCACCATGAGCGTGACGCCGTCCACGGTCACAGCCTTGTGGTCGGACGGGCCGGCCCCGCCGCGCCGGCTGGCTGCGCCCGCGCTGGGGTCGACCAGGCGCAGGCCCTGGCTCTGCAGCTCGGTCATGAGCTTGCGCGCGCTCTCGGCGGAGGTGGCGACGGGTTCGAGGACGGCGGTGGTCATGGGCAGGGCTCCAGGTTCAGGCGACGCGGCGCAGCGGCGCTTCGGTTTCAGGCAGGGGGAGGTCGGCTTCGTCGCTCAGCGCCTCGCCATCCGGCAAGGGCATCGTGGTGCGCGCCGCATCGCGCCGGATCGCCAGGCGCAGCAGCTCGGGCCGCGCGTAGTGGCCCACCGCATCCATCATGCGTTTGCGCTTGGCGATCAGCGCGAAGTCCAGGTCGGCGACGACCAGGCCCTCGCCCTCGGTCAAGGGCTCGGCCAGGTACTTGCCCTCGGGCGAGACGATGGCCGTGTGGCAGCCGCCGCGCAGCGCGCCCTGCAGCTTCTCGTCGGGCGTGACGGACCTGATCTGCGCATCGTGCAGCCAGCCCGTCGCGTTGACGACGAAGCAGCCCGACTCCAGCGCGTGGTGGCGGATGGACACACCCATCTGCTCCGCGAAGATCGGGCCGACCAGCGAGCCCGGGAACTGCGCGCAGTGGATCTCCTCGTGCGCGGCCATCAGCGCGTAGCGTGCCAGCGGGTTGTAGTGCTCCCAGCAGGCCAGCGCGCCGACGCGGCCGGCGCGCGTGTCCACGGCCGTGAGGCCGGCACCGTCGCCCTGGCCCCAGACCATGCGCTCGTGGTAGGTCGGCGTGATCTTGCGGCGCTTGAGCACGAGCCGGCCGTCGGCGTCGAACACCAGCTGCGTGTTGTACAGGCTGCCGTGGTCGCGCTCGTTGACGCCCAGCACCACCACCATGCCCAGCTCGCGCGCTGCGGCGGCCACCGCATCGGTCATCGGCCCCGGCACCGTGGGCGCGCGCTGCATCAGCAGCAGGTGGTCCGCGCCCTGCAGCACGGGCGGCTGCACGAACGAGAAATAGGGGTAGTAGGGCACGAAGGTCTCGGGGAAGACGATCAGCTCCACGCCCTGCTTCGCGGCGTCGCGCAGGGTCTCCAGCACGCGCGCCAGCGTGCCGTCGGCACTCGTGAGGTCGGGCGCGATCTGCGCCGCGGCCGCGCGGACGGTGCGATGCGAGGAACTCATGCGCCCTCTCCTTCGCACAGCGGCGCGTCGCATGTCACGGCACGGAAGGCCGCGGAGCAGGCCATGCCAGCGCAGCCGCGGAACTGGCTCTGCCAGGCCGCCGGGTGCGCCCCCTGGGGGGTATGCGCGCACACGCAGTGGGCGCGAAACGGGGGGAGCATTTACAGCGTCCAGGTGTCGATGATGACGGCGCCGGCCTTTTTGTGCAGCAGCACGATGTCGAGCACGTCCAGCGGGTTGATCGGCCGCACGCCCTCGATCAGCGAGCCCTCGCCATGGCCGTACAGCGCCTGCAGCGCGAAGCGGCAGGCGTAGACCTTGCCGCCCTCGGCGATGAACTTGGTGATCTGGTTGTTGAAGTTCTGGTGGCCCGGGAAGGCCTCGTCGCCGATCTTCGGGAAGCCGCGCTTGACCGCGAGCGTGACGCCGGGGCCGTACAGCAACACCGAGGTCTCGTAGCCCTTGCGTTGCAGGCGGGTGGCCTGCAGCAGGTTGACGAAGCCGATCGAGCCTTCGAAGGCCACGGTGTGGAAGGTGACCAGGGCCTTCTCGCCGGGGTCGGCCTTCACGTCCTCGAAGACCTTCTCTTCGTAGTCGACCAGGAAGTCGCCGTTGCGGTGGGCGGGGTGCGTGACTTGGGGCATGGTGGTCCTCGTGCGGTTCGGTGGAGGCCGGCGGGATGGCCGGCTGCCTGCCTCTTTGCGAAGGACGTACCAGGCAGGCGCTGGACCATGCAATCAAGGTCCGATCAAAGCAGCGTCAGCGCACCGCACCGCACAGCGGCAGCCCATGGCGTCCAAGCGCCCCGTGCACCAGCGCAACGCATCGGCCATGCAATCAATGCACCCGATCAATGGCCGGCGTGCACCAAGCTGCGCCGGGCGCGGTGATGCGATCAAGGGCATCCGCAGGCAAACTCGGCGCATGCCCTTCTCGCACTGGGTCCACCGCCTCAAGTCCAGCCCGCTGCCGGCCTACCAGCTGATCCCCGACCTGATCGCCGAGGACCTGCAGCAGGGCCGGCTGGCTCCGCGCGAGCGCCTGCCGCCGCTGCGCGACCTGGCCACCCGGCTGCAGCTGAACTACACGACCGTGGTGCGCGGCTTCGCGCAGGCGCGCGAGCGCGGGCTGATCGCCTCGCGGCCCGGCATGGGCTCCTTCGTGCGCGGCTCCTTCATCGGCCTGCCGCTGCGCGCCGGCACGGGCGCCGAGATGACCATGAACATGCCGCCCGAGATCGAGGACCACCCGGCCATGCAGGCCCTGCTGGAGGGCGCCAACGCGGGCCTGGCCGCCGTGCCGCTGCACGACCTCATGCGCTACCAGGACTTCGGCGGCACGCCGCGCGACCGCGCGCTCGGCGCGCAATGGCTGTCGCAGTGGGTCGAGGCCGATGCCGCGCGCGTGCTCGTGGCGCCCGGCATCCATGCGGTGCTGCTGGCGCTGGTCTCGCTCTTGGTCAAGCCGGGCCAAAGCCTGTGCGTGGAGGCGCTGACCTACCCGGGCATCAAGGCCATCGCCGCGCAGCTCGGAACACGCCTGCACCCCTTGGCCATGGACGAACATGGCCTGCTGCCCGAGGAATTCGAGGCCGCCTGCAAGACCACGCCGATCGGCGCGTTGCACCTGTGCCCCAACCTGCACAACCCCACGACGGCCCTGCTGCCCATCCACAGGCGCGAGCAGATCGCCGACATCGCGCTGCGCTACAGCGTTCCCCTCATCGAGGACGACGCCTACGGCATGCTGCCGGCCGCGATCCCGCCGTCCATGGCCGAGTACGCGGGCGATCTCGTCTACTACGTGAGCGGCATGTCCAAGTGGCTGGGCGCGGGCCTGCGCGTGGCCTATGTGCAGGCGCCCTCGGCCGCGGCCCACCTGCGGCTGGCCGGCGCGTTGCGCGCCACGACCGTGATGGCCTCGCCGCTCGTCAACGCCATCGTGGCGAACTGGATGGAAAGCGGCCAGGCCGAGGCCGTGCTGCAGGCCGTGCGCGCCGAATGCGCGTGGCGCAGCGCGCAGATGCGCCAGCTGCTGGGGCCGCACGGCGTGCGCACGCAGCCGCACGGCTTCCACGGCTGGCTGCCGCTGCCGGCCTCGGACAGCGAGAGCAGCCCGGCCACGCGCATCGCGGCCGAGCTGCGCGCGCTGGGCATCGCGGCCGTGGACGGCACGGCCTTCTCGACCGACCGGCAACCGCCCGAAGCACTGCGCCTGTGCCTGGGCGGCGGGCTCACGCGCGACGACTGCGGACGCGCGCTGCAGGCGGTGCGCGACGCGCTCGTGGCCTGAGACGCGTCATCCAACACATCCAACACACAAATTCAACAATCGATCAACAGCCTTTTGTCGTCTTTTGACTCGTAAGTATCGAAATAAACACAACGAACAACTTCTGTGTGAAAAACAGCAACACAACGTGACTTCTGGCTACGATGGTGCGCAGAAGCATGCATTGATCCACGTCAACGAACGAGGTGTTGTCTGTTCTTCCGTCCCACGCCGCCAGCGGGTCGCGCCCGCACCCCCATGGTCAGCCTGGCGCGCGCCGGGCTGAAACCGTCCTCTTCGTCCCCGGGTCCGGTACCGCCAGCGCCGCGGCCTTGCACTCCCATCCGTTCACGGGCTGCTGGCCGAAGCGTCACGCCGGCGCTGCAGCGGGGCTTCGACAGCATGGCGCGCATGGCCAGGACCCGCAAGCTCGGCGCAGCCGGATGCATCCTGGTCACGGCAGCAGGCAACGCGTCCGCTGCCATCGTTGACGAGTGGGACTACGAAGTCCATGCCCAGTTCGTCACCGCGCCGGGCGCCACCACGTTCACCAGCACCGCGCCCGGGACCGGCTGCCGGCAGGTCACCGCCTCGTCGGTGGCCTGGGGCGCCTGCCCTACCGGTCCTGCCGGCATCGGCCGCAGCGGCATCAGCATCTCCAACAACCCGCAGAGCGGCACGCTGCTGACCAACGGCCCCCTGCAAGGCGCCAACACCTACACCCACCACAACAATGTCGTCTCGTCCGCCTACGCGACGCTGACCAGCCTCACGATCATTTCCACGCTCGGCCTGAGGCCCAGGGGCAGTGCCGATCCTTACACCTACTTCGACGCGCCCTACACCATCCGGTTCGTCGAAACGCCCAACACCGATCCGGACACCTGCGTGGTCCCCAGCCCCGCGGGCAACCCCTGCAGCGACATCTGGGTGCTGGACGGCGCGACCAACCACACGATCACCATGGACGGCGAAGACTATGTCGTCAACTTCTTCGCGGCGCCGGGACTGACCGCGTTGCCGGACGCCGCCTGCGCCGCCGCCGGCGTGCCGAACGGCTGCTACGGCTTCATCACGGTCGAAGGCCAGGCGAACGACGTCAACTTCCTGCTGAACGTGACCGCAGCAGTGCCGCCGCCACCGCCACCGCCGCCGCCGCCGCCGCCGCCGAATGTGACCGCCATCCCCACGCTCTCCGGATGGAGCATGCTGACGCTGTCGTCGCTGATCGCCTGGGCCGGGCTGCGGCGCCTGCCGTTGCGCGGCGGCAGGGCGCAGCGCAAGGCCTGAAGCGTCGCCTCCCGCACGCCTGTGCGCGGCGACGCGGGCAGGCGCCCTGCCCTACTCGGCCCGGATGTCGTTGGCCTTCACGATGTCGCGCCACAGGTCGAAGTAGTAGCGCGTCATCTTGTTCAGCTGCTCGGGCGTGCCGCCGCCCACTTCGTCGCCGCGCTCGGTGATGCCGCTGACGATCTTGGGGTCCTTGAGCGCCTGGTTCATCGCCGCATTGGCCTTGGCCACGATGTCGGCCGGCAGGCCGGGCGGGCCGTACATGCCGATGAAGGAGATCACCTCGAAGTCCTTCACGCCGGCCTCGGCCGCGGTCGGGATGTCGGGGAAGGCCGGCACGCGCTGGGGGCCCGTCACGAGCAGCGGGCGCAGCTGGCCCGACTTGATGAAGGGCGC
>DATKFT010000208.1:0-6485 GCA_035544335.1 Pseudorhodoferax sp. | reverse complement strand
GGATGCTTTCCACCGCACGGTCGTGGCGCGAGAGCGCGTGGGCCAGCCGGTCCTCGAACAGCAGACGGTTCGGCAAGCCGGTCAGCGCATCGCTGAACGCGCGGCGGTGCAGCTCGTCGTTGGCCGATTGCAGCTGCGCGTTCGCGGCCTGCAGCGAGGACGACAGCTTGGCCGTGCGGCGCTGCGCGCGGGCGTCCAGCGTGGACAGGACCAGCGTCAGCAGCAGCAGCACGGCGCAGGCCGAGCCGACGGCCTTGGCCAGCCCAGCGCCGCCGAGCGCGTCCGCGCTCAGGCAGACCGCGTTCTGCGGAAACGAGGCGGCGGCCATGCCCGCATAGTGCATGCCCGAGATGGCCGCGCCCATGAGCGCGGCAGCGCAGGCCTGGTAGAGCCGGCCGCGCAGGCCGTGAAAGCCGCGCAACCAGAAGAACAGCCACAGCGCCACACCCGAGGCCACCACGGCGATCACGGCCGACAGCGCAACCCAGGCGGCATCCCAGACGATGCCTGGCGCCATGTCCAGGGCCGCCATGCCCATGTAGTGCATGGCGCAGATGCCCAGGCCCATGGCCAGCGCCCCGGCCACGATGCGGCCGCGGCTCAGGCGCCCCAGGCTGGCGATGCCCAGCGCCACGCCCGAGGTCAGCACCGCCGCGCAGAACGACGCGACCGTGAGGCCCGTGGTATAGCCCAGCGTAATCGGCAAGGAGAACGCCAGCATGCCGACGAAATGCATGGACCAGATCCCGGCCCCCATCACGAGCGAGCCTCCCAGCCACCACAGGGTGGCCGCCACGCGGTCGGACCGGTGCACGCGCCGCGCAAGGTCCAGCGTGACATAGGATGCCACGGCAGCGATCAGCACGGAGGCCACGACGCCCCAGGGGTCGTAGGAAGTGGGCAGGGAGTTCATCGAAACCGTTGCGTCCGCAGAAATCCGGGACGCGATGTGGCAAAACCTCGAATTATTGCCAACATCAACCGATTCAATCGGGCATTTATCACCGGATTGCAGAGCAATCTACTGGTCGTCGCCCGCCCATAATCCACGCCCATGGTCTTTCCCACCGCCCTGTCGGCCAGCGCCGGCGCCATCACCGACGTCATCGGCATCGAAGTCGGCCATTTCACCGACACACGCCGCCCCACGGGCTGCAGCGTGGTGCTGGCGCGCGGTGGGGCGGTGGGCGGGGTCGATGTGCGCGGCGCCGCACCGGGCACGCGCGAGACCGATCTGCTGGCGCCCGCCAACCTCGTGGAACGCGTGCACGCAGTGATGCTGGCGGGCGGCAGTGCGTTCGGTCTGGCGGCCGCGGACGGCGCGATGCGCTGGCTCGAAGAGCAAGGCGTGGGCCTGGATGCGCGCTACGCCAGGGTCCCGCTGGTACCGGCGGCCGTGCTGTTCGACCTGCCGCTGGGCGACGCACGCATCCGGCCCGACGCGGCCGCCGGCTATGCGGCCTGCCAGGCAGCCACGCGCAGCGCGCCGGCCCAGGGCAATGTGGGCGCCGGTGCCGGCGCCATGGTCGGCAAGGTGTTCGGCGCGGCCCGCGCGATGAAGGGCGGCATCGGCAGCGCCAGCGTGTGCGTGGACGGCGTCACGGTCGGTGCCCTCGTGGCCTGCAACCCACTGGGCGACGTGGTCGACCCCGACACCGGCCGCGTGCTCGCCGGCGCGCGCACGGCCGACGGCCGCGCACTGCTGGACACCCGGCGCGCCCTGCTGGCCGGCGAGGCGCCACGGCCCATCCTGGCCGGCACCAACACCACGCTGGCCGTGCTGGCCACCGACGCCCCCATCACCAAGGTCCAGGCCCACCGCCTGGCCCAGGCTGGCCACGACGGGCTGGCGCGCACGATCAACCCCGTGCACACCATGTCGGACGGCGACACCGTGTTCGCCCTGGGCACGGGCCTGGCCGCGCTGAGCGGCCCCGCGCCCGGCATGATGGTGCTGGCCACCATGGCCGCCGAGGCCGTGGCCCGTGCCGTGCTGCAGGCCGTGTGGGCGGCCGAGGCGCTCCAGGTCGGCACGCTGCAGCTGCCTGCTGCGCGCGATTTCGCCCCCGTTGCGGCATGAGCGGCGTGCCGCGCGCGCTGCGGCTGGCCCTGCTGGGCCTGCGCGACCTGCTCGCGTCCGCCGGCCCCGTGCTGGTGCTGGCGCTGGCGATCCTGGCCGCAGCCTACTGGTACCTGCAGCCGCAGCCCCCCGACCATGTGCGGCTGGCCACGGGGCCGGCCGGCAGCGCCTACGCGGCCTTCGGCGAGCGCTATGCGCAAGCGCTGCGTGCCCATGGCATCACGGTCGTGCTGCAGCCCACCGATGGTTCGCTGGAGAACCTGGCGCTGCTGCGCCGCGGCGAAGCCGACCTGGCCTTCGTGCGCGGCGGCAGCGCCGATCCCGTGGCCGACGAAGAGACCGGCCTGCTCTCGCTGGGCGCCCTGTTCTACGAGCCGCTGTGGATCTTCTACCGCCCCGATGCGCTGCGCCCCGCCGAGCAGCGCGCAGGCGCGCTGCAGTCCCTGGCCCGGCTGCGGCCCTTGCGCCTGAATGTGGACAAGCCCGGCAGCGGCGTGCCCGACATCGTCGAGCGCATGCTGCGCGCCAACCGGATCGACCCGGCCACGATGCAGCTGTCCCACCTCGCGCAAAGCCCAGCGGCCGAGGCACTGCAGGCCGGCCTGCTCGACGCGGTGGTGCTGGCCTCGGCGCCCGAATCGCCGCTCGTGCAGCAGCTGTTGCGCACGCCTGGCATCGCGCTGCTGGACCTGCGCCAGAGCGATGCCTACACGCGCATCTTCCCGTTCCTGTCGGCCGTGCACCTGCCGCGCGGCATCGTCGATCTCGCCGCCGATCGGCCGGCCGAGGACGTGGCCATGCTCGCGGCGACCACCTCGCTGCTCGTGCGCGAGCAGACGCACCCCGCGCTGCGCCAGCTGTTCGCTCAGGCGGCCCAGAACATCCACGGCGGCGCCGGCTGGTTCAACGGCCCGCGCGACTTTCCGAACACGCGCACGAGCGAGCTGCCCGTCAGCAGCGAGGGCGACCGCGCCATCAACGGTACGCCGCCGTTCTGGCAGCGCTACCTGCCCTTCTGGGCCAGCAACCTGGTCGAGCGCATGTGGCTGGTGCTGGGCGGCCTGGTGGTGCTGCTGCTGCCGCTGTCGCGCATCGTGCCGCCGCTCTACACCTTCCGCGTGCGCCGGCGCGTGTTCCGCTGGTACGCGCAGCTGCGCGAGATCGAAGGCCGCACCGAGCGCGGCAGCCACCCGCCCGAAGGCCTGCTCGAGGAGCTGGACCAGCTCGACCGCCGGGTGGACAAGGTGGCCGTTCCACTGTCCTACGCCGACGAGCTGTACGCGCTGCGCCACAACATCCATGCGGTGCGCAAGCGCATCGTCGCGCGCAGCCTGGACACGGGCGACTGAAACCCGGGCCGTGCCGACGCGGCGCAGCGACCGGCCCCGGCCCTCCTCAGCCGCCGGCCTCGGCCAGCCCGCGCCGCGCCAGCCCTGGCGCAGCCGGCAGCGCCCCCATGTCGACACCGCGGCGCTCGCGGCTGAACAGGATCAGGCCGGCGATCACCACCGCGACCGTGCCCGCCACCACCGCCATCGCGAAGGCGTAGTCGTTGCCATGGCGCACGGCCAGCGAGGCCTGCATCGTGGCATTGACCGAGGCCAGCAGATTGCCGAGCTGGTAGACCAGGCCGGGGAAGGTGGCGCGCACCTCGGGCGGCGAGATCTCGTTGAGGTGCACCGGGACCACGCCCCAGGCCCCCTGCACGCTGATCTGCATCAGGAAGGCGCCCAGGGCCAGTTGCGCGGCCGAGTGCGCGTAGGCCCACAGGGGCAGCACCGGCAGCGCCAGCAGGGCGGCGCCGAAGATGGTCCAGCGCCGGCCGATGCGCTCGGACAGCGCCCCGCAGGCCAGCCCGCCGATGATGGCGCCGATGTTCAGCACGATGGTCACGAGCGACACGGTGTGGGCATCGAAGCCGTGCTGCACCTGCAGGAAGGTGGGGTACAGGTCCTGGGTGCCATGCGAGAAGAAGTTGAAGGCCGTCATCAGCACGATGGCGTACAGCGCCAGCCGCCAGTTGTGCCGCAGCGCCGCGGCCAGGCTGGGGCGCGCCTGCTTGGCCATGCGCTGCCAGGCGGGCGACTCGGGCACATGGGAGCGCACGTAGACCACCAGCAGTGCCGGCGCGATGCCCACGAAGAACATGCCGCGCCAGCCGACGTGCTCGTACAGCAGGCCATAGACCAGCGAGGCCAGCAGAAAGCCCGTGGGATAGCCGGCCTGCAGCAGGCCCGAGACGAAGCCGCGGGCGCGCGTGGGCACCGTCTCCATGGTGAGCGCCGAGCCCACGCCCCATTCGCCGCCCATGGCCACGCCGAACAGCGCACGCAGCACGATCAAGGTGGCCAGGTTGGGCGAGAAGCCCGACAGCGCTTCCAGCACGGCGTAGCACAGGATGTTGGCCATCATGACCGGCCTGCGGCCCAGGCGATCAGCCAGGCGGCCAAAGACCAGCGCGCCCACCGGCCGCATCGCCAGGGTCAGCGTGATGGCCAAGGCCACCGAGGGAATCGGGGTGTGGAACTCCGCCGCGATGTCCTTCAGGATGAAGACCATCAGGAAGAAGTCGAAGGCGTCCAGCGTCCAGCCGAGATAGCTGGCCGTGGTGACGTGGATCTGCTCGCGGGTCCAGGACATGGTGCTTGCTCCATTGCTTGCCAAGGAAGGCGTCGCGCCTGGCAAGCAGTGGGAGAGCCACCTGTCTGTCGGTGTGCAGCGTCGAATCGATTCTAGGCAGCAGGCCCCGGCCGAGGTGTCGGACGAAGCCTGCTGCAAGCCCATCTCGAGGCGGTTTAAGCCTCGCTTAAGTCTGGGCCCGCGCGACGCTGCGCGGGCCTCAGGCGGGTACGCCGCTTACTTGAGTGCCTTGAAGCGCACGCGCTTGGGCTTGGCGCCCTCTTCGCCCAGGCGCTTCTTCTTGTCGGCCTCGTACTCCTGGTAGTTGCCGTCGAAGAACACCCACTGCGAATCGCCTTCGGCGGCCAGGATGTGGGTCGCGATGCGGTCCAGGAACCAGCGGTCATGGCTGATGACCATCACGGTGCCCGCGTACTCCAGCAGCGCATCTTCGAGCGCGCGCAGGGTTTCCACGTCCAGGTCGTTGGACGGTTCGTCCAGCAGCAGCACGTTGCCGCCCTGGATCAGCGTCTTGGCCAGGTGCAGCCGGCCGCGTTCACCGCCGGACAGGTTGCCGACCTTCTTCTGCTGGTCCTGGCCGTTGAAGTTGAAGCGGCCCGCATAGGCGCGGCTGGCCATCTGGAACTTGCCGACGTTGATGATGTCCAGCCCGCCCGAGATGTCTTCCCAGACCGTCTTCTCGTTGGCCAGCGCGTCGCGCGACTGGTCCACGAAGGCCATCTTGACGGTCTTGCCGACCACGACCTCGCCCGAATCGGGCTGCTCGCGACCCGCGATCAGCTTGAACAGCGTGGACTTGCCCGCGCCGTTGGGACCGATGATGCCGACGATGGCACCGGCCGGGATGTTGAACGACAGGTCGTCGATCAGCACGCGGTCGCCGAAGCTCTTGCTGACGTTCTTGAACTCGAACACCTGGCTGCCCAGGCGCTCGGCCACAGGGATGAAGATCTCCTGCGTTTCGTTGCGCTTTTGGTATTCGAAGTCGGACAGTTCCTCGAAGCGGGCGATGCGTGCCTTGCTCTTGGACTGGCGGCCCTTGGCGTTCTGGCGCACCCACTCCAGTTCCTTCTTCAAGGCCTTGGCGCGGGCTTCTTCGCCCTTCTGCTCGGACTCCAGGCGGTTCTGCTTCTGCAGCAGCCAGTCGCTGTAGTTGCCCTTGTAGGGAATGCCGCGGCCGCGGTCCAGTTCCAGGATCCACTCGGCGGCGTTGTCCAGGAAGTAGCGATCGTGGGTGATGGCCACGACGGTGCCCGTGAAGCGCTGCAGGAAGATCTCCAGCCACTCGACGGACTCGGCGTCCAAGTGGTTGGTGGGTTCGTCGAGCAGCAGCATGTCGGGCTTGGACAGCAAGAGCTTGCACAGCGCCACGCGGCGCGTCTCGCCACCGGACAAGAGGCCGACGTTGGCATCCCAGGCCGGCAGGCGCAGCGCGTCGGCGGCGATCTCGATCTGGTGTTCCGAGTCGGTGCCGGCCGTGGCGATGATGGCCTCGAGCTGGGCCTGCTCGGCCGCCAGCGCGTCGAAGTCGGCATCGGGCTCGGCGTACGCGCTGTAGACCTCGTCCAGGCGCTTCTTGGCGGCATTGACCTCGCCCATGGCCTCCTCGATGGCCTCGCGCACCGTGTGCTCGTTGTTGAGCTTGGGTTCCTGCTCCAGGTAGCCGATGGACAGGCCGGCCATGGGAATGGCCTCGCCCTCGATCTCCTTGTCCACGCCGGCCATGATCTTGAGCAGCGAGGACTTGCCCGAGCCGTTCAGGCCC
>DATKFT010000207.1:0-5161 GCA_035544335.1 Pseudorhodoferax sp. | reverse complement strand
GAGTTCCTGCCCAAGCTGGACGAAGGCAACATCTGGCTCACGATCACCTTGCCGACCTCGGCTGCGCTCGAGACCACCAAGGACGTGGAGCGCGTGGTGCGTGACAAGCTGCTGGCCTACCCCGAGGTGGCGCATGTGATCACCCAGGTCGGGCGGCCGGACGACGGCTCCGACCCCAAGGGACCGAACAACCTGGAGAACCTCGTCGACCTCAAGCCGCGCGGCCAGTGGCGCTTCAAGTCCAAGGAGGCGCTGGTGGCCGACATGTCGGCCTCGCTGGCGACGATCCCGGGCATCACGACCAACTTCTCGCAGGTCATTCAGGACAACGTCGAGGAGTCGCTGTCGGGCTTCCGTGGCGAGATCGTGGCCAAGATCAGCGGCAACAACCTGGAGATCCTGGAGCAGAAGGCCTCGCAGATCGTGGAGGTCGTCAAGGGCATCCGCGGCGCGATCGACGTGGACTTCACGCGCGTGGGCGGCCAGTCCGAGGTCGTCGTGACGCCGGACCGCGGCCGGCTGGCCCGCTACGGCATCTCGATCGACGACGTGAACCAGCTCGTCACGCAGGCGCTGTCGGGCGCCTCGGTCACGAACTTCTACGACGCGGACCGGCGCTTCGACGTCGTGGTACGCATGGCCGAGAAGTCGCGCGCCAGCGTGGACGCGATCGCCCAGCTGCAACTGGCGCTGCCGGACACGCAGGCCGGCAACGGCCCGGGCACGATCGCGCTGGGCGACGTGGCCACCGTCGAGGTGCGCGAAGGCGCCTCGCGCATCCTGCGCGAGTCGGGCTCGCGCTCGGTCATCGTCAAGATGAACCTGCTCGGGCGCGACCAGGGCAGCTTCGTGACCGAGGCGCGCGCCACGGTGGCCTCGCAGGTGGTGCTGCCGGCCGGCTATTCGCTGACCTGGGGCGGGCAGTTCGAGAACTCGCAGCGCGCCACGCAGCGGCTGATGTTCATCATCCCGGTCACGGCGCTCGTGATCTTCTCGCTGCTGTTCTGGGCCTTCCGCTCCGTGCGGCTCGCGGGCCTGGTGCTGGGCATGGTGCCGTTCACGCTGATCGGCGGCCTGGGTGCGCTGGCCATCGGCGGGCTGCACCTGTCGATCTCGGCCGCCGTGGGCTTCATCGCCGTGGCCGGCATCTCCGTGCAGAACGGCGTGATCATGGTCGAGGAGGTCATGGCGCGCGTGCGCAACGGCACCAAGGTGGCCCAGGCCATCGCCGAGGGCGCCGAGGTCCGGCTGCGCCCCATCCTGATGACTGCGCTGATGGCCGGCCTGGGCCTGCTGCCGGCCGCGCTGTCCCAGGGCATCGGCAGCGAAACCCAGCGTCCGTTCGCCTGCGTGATCGTGGGCGGCATCGTGTCGGGCACGCTGTTCACGCTGGTCGTCCTGCCCGTCGCGATGCGTTTGTTCGCCAACTTTTCCGAGGAATCCGATGAATCTGGCGCCGTTTCCGCTGCGTGATCTGCACCGCTGGATCGTGATCGCCGCTGCCGGCACGCTGTCCGCGTGCGCGGTCGGGCCGGATTTCGTCCGGCCGGCGGCACCGAACTCGAGCGCATACTCGCCCACGCCCCTGGCCGAGCGCACGGCCACCGCGCCCGTCGAAGGCGGCCAGGAGCAGCGTTTCGTGATCGGCGCCGACATCCGCGCCGACTGGTGGACCGTGTTCGGTTCGCCGCAACTGGACGCGCTGATCGCGCGTGCGATCGCCGCCAACCCCAGCATCGAAGCGGCCAATGCCGCGCTGCGC
Source organism: Pseudorhodoferax sp. (assembly GCA_035544335.1). Taxonomy (GTDB): domain Bacteria; phylum Pseudomonadota; class Gammaproteobacteria; order Burkholderiales; family Burkholderiaceae_C; genus Pseudorhodoferax. Next base: position 3,399 of record DATKFT010000207.1, on the reverse strand, counting down.
GTGGCGCAGGAGAACGTGGCCGCGCAGCGCGGCTTCTTCTTCCCGACCGTGGGGGCGGGCTATTCGCGCACGCGCACCAAGCTGGCCGGCAACCAGGGCGGCAATTCGCCGGGCCTGCAGGGCAACGGCAGCTACATCGGCACGGCCGAAGGCACGCCGGCGAACGAGGGTGGCACGGCGCCGTTCAACGGCCCCGTGAGCTACAACTTCCACACGGCCCAGCTCACGCTGAGCTACGCGCCCGACGTGTTCGGTGCCAACAAGCGCCAGGTCGAGGCCTTGCAGGCCCAGGCCGAGCAGCAGCGCTACCAGGCCGAGGCGGCCTACATCACGCTGGCCTCCAACATCGTGGCCGCCGCGATCCAGGACGCGCAGCTGCGCCAGCAGATCGCCACCGTGCGCGAGCTCATCGAGGCGAGCGAGATGTCGGTCAAGCTCGTGCAGCGCCAGCTCAAGGCCGGCCATGTCGCGCGCCTGGACGTGGTGCTGCAGGAGCGCGCGCTGGCGCAGTCGCGCGAGCTGTTGCCGCCGCTGCAAAAGCAGTTCGAGCTCAACCGCAACCTGCTGCGCGCGCTGGCCGGCGGCGACCAGGATGCCGAGGTGCCGTCCTTCGAGATGGAAGGCTTCGCGCTGCCCAAGGAGCTGCCGCTGTCGCTGCCCTCGCAGCTCATCGAGCAACGGCCCGACGTGCGCGCGGCCGAGGCGCAGCTGCACGAGGCCAGCGCGCAGATCGGCATCGCGCGGGCCGCGCGGCTGCCGCAGTTCACGATCGACGGCAACCTGGGTGGCACGGCCAGCCATTTCAGCCAGATGTTCTGGAACAGCGGCAAGTTCTTCGAGCTGGCGGCCAACATCGCCGTGCCCATCTTCGACGGTGGCACGCTGAAGGCGCGCGAGCGCGGCGCGCGCGAGGCGCTGCGCCAGTCGGCCGCCCAGTACCGCGCGACCGTGGTCATGGCGCTGCAAAGCGTGGCCGACACCTTGCAGTCCATCCACTACGGCGCGACCTCGCTGCAGGCCACGGCGGACGTGGCCGACAAGGCCAAGTCCGTCATGGAACTCACGCGGCGCCAGTACGGCCGGGGCTACCTGGACCGCCTGGCCCTGATCGAGGCCGAGCAGACCTACCGCCAGGCCCTGCTGGACGTGACGCAGGCCCGCGCCACGCGGCTGGGGGACACGGCGGCGCTGTTCCAGGCGCTGGGCGGCGGCTGGTGGCACCGGCCCAGCACCGATTCGGCCAGCGCCGAGCAGGTGCAGCAGCAGCGCTGAGCCTGCGCGCCCCCCAGGGAGGAGGGGGCGGGGCTCAGCGGCCCTGGCGCGCCGCGGCCAGCGTTTCGGCGATCGACTCGGCCGTCGCGGCCGACAGCGTCCATCCCAGGTGACCATGGCCGGTGTTGTAGAAGACACCCGGCCGCGCGCCGCGCCCGACGCGCGGCAGCATGTGCGGCATCATGGGGCGCAGGCCGGCCCAGGGCACGACGCTGCGCGTGCTGACGCCCGGAAAGCAGCGCTGCACCCAGTCGACGAGCGGGCGGATGCGGTCGGCGCGGATGTTGCGGTCCATGCCGTTGAACTCGGCCGTGCCGGCCACGCGAAAGCGCGTGCGGCCCAGGCGGCTGGTCACGAGCTTGGTCTCGTCGTCCAGCAGGCTCACGTTGGGCGCGCTGGACTGGCTGGCCGCGTCGTCCAGGTTCACGGTGATCGAGTAGCCCTTGACCGGGTAGATGTTGACGCGGTCGCCGAATTGGGCCGCGATCGCCCGGCTGCCCACGCCCGCGCAGACGACGACGCCGTCGAAGCGCTGCCGGTCCTGGCCGCCGTCCTGCGCCAGGCGCAGCTCCACGCCTGAACCCTGTGTCTGCACGTCGGCGATGTCGGTGCCGAAATGGAAGGCCACGCCCTGGCGGCGGGCCGCCTCGGCCAGCCCGTTCGTGAACTTGTGGATGTCGCCGGTGGCGTCGCTTTCCGTGAAGAAGCCGCCGTAGTAGTCGCCGGCCAGCGTGGGCTCGATGGCGGTGATGTCGTGCGGACCGAGTTCCCGGCGTTCGAGGCCGCCCTGCGCGAGCAGCTTGGACACGCGTGCGGCATGTTCGTGCGCGGCCCGCGTGCGGTAGATGTGCAGGATGCCCTCGCGCTTGAGATCGAAGTCGATGCCCTCGGCCTCGGCCCAGGAGAACAGGTGCTGGCGCGCGGCGATGGCCAGGCGCGTGGTGGCGATGGTGTGGCGCTCGTAGTTGCGCAGATGGCCCAGGAACTCGGCGAACCAAGAGAACTTGTGCCAGCTCGGCCTGGGGTTGACGAGCAGCGGCGCGTCGGCCGTCAGCATCCAGCGGATGCCCTTCAACACCGTGGAGCCCAGGTTCCAGACCTCGGCGTTCGAGGCCGAGAGCTGCCCGCCGTTGGCGAACGAGGTCTCCATGGCCGGGTAGCGGTGCCGCTCGAACACGCTGACCTCGAAGCCGCGCTGCGCGCAGGCGTAGGCCGTCGTCACGCCGGTGATGCCGGCGCCAATCACTGCAATCTTCTTCACGGAAGGCTCCATACGCCAAAGGGGCCGGCCGCCCGCGACATTGCGGCCAGCCACCCCCTCTGTATGGGACCTGAGAGATTCGCGGGCGGCGCCCGCTTGCTCCTTCGGTGCCTTGGATGGGCGTCCATCCAAGTCTCTTCAGAGTGTGCGCGTGGAACCGGTCCTTTTGCCTGAGAGTTTCCGGGGCGGTTGCTCCTTCGGCGGCGACTGGCGCGCTCTCCCGATTCCACGCCGGCCTGCGCCGGCGACATGCACGGTGCGCATTATGGGCCCGGCCGCCGCATGGCCGACGTCCGGTGCCCCGCAAATAAAACTTGGCCTGGCCCAAGAAACATTGAATTGCCGCGCGCAGTGCGCCTGACGAACATGCCGTCACCCACCGCCAGCAACGCAACACCGTGAGCACAGCGACCCTTCTTTTTCCTTCGGACAACGCGACCGGCGTCAGCGCGCCCGTGCTGCAGGCGATCGCCGCGGCGAACCGCGGCACCGCGCTGGCCTATGGCGACGACGCCTGGTCGCAGCAGCTCGACCACCGCTTCTCGCAATGGTTCGAGACACCCGTGCGCCTCATCCCCGCGCCCACCGGCACGGCCGCCAACAGCCTCGCGCTCGCGGCGCTGGCGCCGCCCTATGGCGAGATCCTGTGCCATGCACAGGCCCACATCCTGACCACGGAGTGCGGCGGGCCGGAGTTCTACAGCGGCGGCGCGCGGCTGACCGCGGTCGATGGCGCCGCGGGCAAGATCGATGCGGCGGCGCTGCAGCAGCTGCTGCGCGCGCACAGCCAGCCCAGCCGGCACCATCTGCGGCCCGCGGCCATCTCCATCACGCAGGCCACCGAGGCCGGCACGCTGTACGGCATG
>DATKFT010000206.1:0-5724 GCA_035544335.1 Pseudorhodoferax sp. | reverse complement strand
GCCCGGACGGGCAGCTGCACAGCTGGTGGCACGCCTTCGTGTCGGGCCACATCCTGTTCACCAACGCGGCCATGCCGCCGTGGATGCAGTCGGTGTCGCGCCTGGTCGGCGACGCCGGCGTGGCACGCGGCGCCGACATGCCCTACCGCGCGCAGGCCAGGCGCGTGGAGTTCGACCTCGCGCGCCTGCCCGTGCTGGCCGGACCCTGGCGCGGCCTGGGGGCCGGCCCCAACCACCTGGCGATCGAGCTGGCCATGGACGCGCTGGCCGAACGCGCGGGCGCCGATCCGCTTGCGTTCCGCCTGGCCCATGTGCAGGACGCGCGGCTGGCCGAGGTGCTGCGGCGCGTGGCGCGGTCCAGCGGCTGGCAGGCGCCCCTCGCGCCCGCGCCTGCGGGCTGGCGCGGCGGCCGGGGCCTGGCCTGTGGCATCTACAAGCAGCACAGCTATGCCGCCACGGTGGCCGAGGTGCAGGTCGAAGAGGCCAGCGGCGCCGTGCGCGTCGTGCGGCTGTGGTGCGCGCACGATTGCGGCCTCGTGCTGCAGGCCGACCAGGTGCGCGCGCAATGCGAAGGCAACCTGGTCTGGGGGCTGGGCATGGTGCTCGTCGAGGGGCTGGCCGTGGGCGAGGGCGCCGTGGCGGCGCGCAATTTCGGCGACGCGCCCGTGCCGCGCCTGCACGAGGTGCCGCCCATGGCGGTCGAGCTCGTGGCGCATGCGGCGCCGCCGGGCGGTGCCGGCGAGACCGCCATCGTGGCGGCGGCCGGGGCCGTGGCCAATGCCGTGGCCGCCGCAACCGGTCTGCGCGTGCGGCAGCTGCCGCTGCGAGCGGATGCGCTGCTGCGCCATCTGCAGGCCGCGGGCTGATCCGCCATGCAGGCCGGCATGCCCTCGGCGGCCGCGCTGCGGCAACGGCCCCTACCATCGGGCATGGCCGTCCCGCCGCCTTCCGCCACCACCGCCACCACCACCGCCACTACGTCCGGCGCCTTCGCCAGCGCGGTGATGCTGAGGCTGCTCGTGCAAGGCATGCAGGCGCTGGGGCTGGACAGTTCGGCGGTGCCCGCGCCGCACCTGGACCAGGGCCCGCATGTGCAGCTGGCAGCCAAGCGTGCCCTGCTGCAGGCCGCCGTGGCGCAGGGCGGGCTGGGCTGTTTGCTGCAGCTGGGCAGGCAGGCGCGCCTGGAGCCGTCCGATCCCATCCACCGCGCGCTGGACGCGGCCTGCGGCGTGGACGACCTGCTGGCGCGCTGGGGCCGCCTGGAGCCGGTCGTGCACCGCTGGCACCGCGTGCGCGTGCGGCGGCGCGACGCGGGGCTGCTGGTGCTCGAGCATGTGTCGCTGCGGCCCGGCGAGGCGCCGCGGCCCGCCGAGAGCCTCGTGGTGCTGGGGCTGCTCGCGGCGCTGCTGGCACGCCAGGGCCTGCAAGGGCTGCAGGCGCATGCCGGCGCGGTGCCGCTGCTGCCGCACGCGTCCGAGCCGGCCCTGCAGCGGCTCGCGGCTGCAGGCCAGGCCGGGCTGTGGCAGCTGCGCTGGCAGGCCGGTCCGACCGTGCCGCGCGCGCACCTGCCCGAACCGGTTGTGCCCGAACTCTGCGCAGACCTGCCCTGGCCGGCGCCGGCCCTGCACTGCGCGCGCTGGCTGCAGCAGGACCCGCTGCGGCGCCCCAGCCTGGCCGCCGCCGCGCAGTCCCTGGGCATGGCGCGGCGCAGCCTGCAGCGCGCGCTCGCGCAGCACGGCATGCATTTCTCGGCGCTGGTGGCCGAGGTCCGCGTGCGCCATGCGGCCTGGTGGCTGCTGCAGGGCGCGCTGCCGATGGCCGAGGTGGGCTTCGTCTGCGGCTACGCCGACCAGGCGCATTTCTCGCGCGCCTTCAAGCGCCGCACGGGCTGGAGTCCTGGCGCCTACCGTGCCGGCTTCAGGCCGACGCCTGCGCGCGCCCCGTGCCGCGCGTGAAGACGCGGTCGGTCGGCAGCACGCAGCCCGGCGCGTGGGCGGGCTGGCCCTGGACGCGCGCATACAGCGGCGCGAAGTCGATGCGCGCCAGTTCCAGCAGCTGGTCCAGGCTGTCCACGACGAAGTAGCTCTCCTGGAAGTCGTCGATGCGGTAGCGCGTGCGCATCACGCGCTCGAGGTCGAACGCGATGCGGTTGGGCGCTGGATCGTCCAGCGCGAACTGGGTCTCGGTGTAGGAGGAGGCGATGCCCGCGCCGTAGATGCGCAGGCCCTCGGGCTGGCGCACGAGGCCGAACTCCACCGTGTACCAGTACACGCGCGCGAGCTGCTCCAGCATGCCGAGCTGCTTGGCGCGCAGGCCGCCCTGGCCGTAGGCCTGGATGTAGTCGGCGATCGCCGGATTCATGAGCATGGGCACATGGCCGAACACGTCGTGGAACACGTCGGGCTCCTCGAGGTAGTCCAGCTCGTGCGGCTTGCGGATGAAGTGCCCGGCCGGAAAGCGGCGGTTGGCCAGATGCTCGAAGAAGACCTCGTCGGGCACGAGGCCGGGCACGGCCACGACCTGCCAGCCCGTGCGTGCGTGCAGGGTCTCGGACAGCCGTTCGAAGTCGGGAATCTGCTCGGGACCGATGGGCAGCGCGCGCATGCCCTGCACGAAGGCGTCGCAGGCGCGGCCCGGCAGCAGCCGGCTCTGGCGTTCGAACAAGGTCTTCCAGACCGCATGCTCCTCGGCCGTGTACTGCGACCAGCCCTGGTCGATGGTCCAGTCGGCGCGCGCCGGGCGGGTGGCCTCGCCGGCGGCCAGGCCGTGCTTGGCCGCAAGGCCTTGTTGTTCGCTGAGCTGTCGTTGCATGTCGTCCTCCAGGCGCCCGGATGCGGCGCTGGGGCCATTGCACTGCGCCGCGCGCCGGCCCGCAAGAGGGCGGGGGCTGGTGCGCGCACACAACGCCGATATCCTGCGCGCGACAGCGGGCGCAGCGCCATGGCGCAAGAATCCTGCGCCATCTCCGCTACCCTGCCAGCCCATGCCCACCCTTTACCACTGCGTGAGTGCACGCTCGTTCCGCCCCCTGTGGATGCTCGAGGAGCTGCAGGTGCCCTACCAGCTCAAGATGCTGCCGTTCCCGCCGCGCGCGCACCAGCGCAGCTACCTGGACATCAACGTGCTGGGCACGGTGCCTTTCCTCGAAGATGGCGAGCAGACCATGACCGAGTCGGCCGCCATGTGCCAGTACCTGGCCGAGACGCAGGATCCGGACAACCGCCAGGGCCTGTGGGTGGGCCGCGGCGAGCCCGACCACGCCCACTACCTGAACTGGCTGCACCACGGCGAGGCCACGCTGACCTTTCCGCAGACGCTGGTGCTGCGCTATGGCCGCTTCGAGCCGCCCGAGCGGCGCCAGCCCCAGGTGGCCGAGGACTACGGGCGCTGGTTCCTCGCACGGCTGCGTGCGATCGCCGCGCGCCTGGAGCAGCAGCCCTTTCTGGCGGCAGGGCGCTTCACGGCGGCCGACGTCTCGGTCGGCTATGCACTGATGCTGGGCGAACTCGTGGGGCTGTCGGACCAGTACCCGGCGGACGTGCAGGCCTACTGGGAGCGGCTGCGGGCCCGGCCAGGCCACCAGCGGGCGCTGGCGGCGCAGCAGCAGGCTGCGCAGGACCAGGGCGTGCCGGTGGCGCCTGCGACGGCCTGAGGCCGTTCGCAGCTTCTCAGCGCCCGGCCGGCGCGTCCAGCGTGAAGGCCGGCGGCTGGCGGCCGTCGGTGTCGGTGAAGCCGTAGCGCTGCGCGAGCTCGGCCACGAGCAGCAGCTGGCCGCTCCAGTGCAGCACCTGGGGGTCGGCCGCCAGCGCGGCCACCGCGCGGCCCAGGTAGCGCGGCGATTCGGTCCGCGCGAGTTCCGGGCGTTCGGCCCAGTGGTCCTCATCGGTCTGGTGGCCCTGCAGCACGAACTCGGTGCGCATCCAGCCCGGCGACAGCGCGATGGACGCGACGCCATGGGGCCGCAGGTCCTCGGCCATGCCGTAGGCCAGCCGCGTCATCGCGGCCTTGGCCAGGTCGTAGTACAGGTTGCCGCGCAGGTAGTGGCCGCGGTCGTGGAAGGTGGTCGTCACGATCAGGCCGCGGCCCTGCGCGACCATGGCGGGGCCCGCCTGGCGGCTGGCCAGCAGGTGGTGGCGCACGCCGTGCTGCAGCATGCTGTCCCAGTGCGCGAGCGGGTGCTGCCAGAACGGCGCGTCGAACACGCCGTCGAAGCTCTGGTGGCCGCCCCAGGCGTTGTTCACGAGCAGGTCGATGCGGCCATGTTCGCGCAGCACGCGTTCGAACAAGGCCTGCACCTGGGCCTCGTCGCCGTGGTCGCAGGCGATCGCGATGCCGTGGCCGCCCGCCGCTGTGACGGCCTCGGCCGTGCTGTCGATGTCGCCGGGCAGCTGCGTCTGCCCCGCGAGCGCGAGGATGCTGTCGTAGCCCGGCGCGGGCTGCGCGCGTGTGCTGCGGCCGGTCACGACCACGGTGGCGCCAGCGGCGCCCAGTTCGATGGCGATGCCGCGGCCCGCGCCGCGGCTGGCGCCCGTCACGACGGCGATGCAGCCGGCGAGCGGGGCGGGGGGGTTCTGTTCGGACATGGCGGCCTCGTGGGGCAAGCGGTCATGCCATGGTCCCACAGGCGGCGGGCACGTGCAGGCGGGCCAGCCAATGCCGCGCTGCGCGGTCGAGTTGCGTGGTCGGGCCGCTGCTGAGCAGGCGCAGCTCGCCCAGCCGCGTGCGCCGCGCCAGCCCCTCGGGGCCGAGCCGGCGCACGGTCTGGCGCGCCACGGCCTCGCCTGTGGCGACCAGCCGCACCCAGGGGCCGACCAGGGTCTGCAGCATGGGCGCAACCAGCACATAGTGCGTGCAGCCCAGCACCAGCGTGTCGATCTCGCCGCGGGCCACGCCGAAGCGGCCCATCTGCGCGAGGTAGTGCGCGGCCAGCGGCTGCACGGCATCGGGCCCATCGCCCTGGTGCACCGAGGCGTCGATGGCGGCGGCCAGGCCGTCGCAGGGCTGGACCACGCAGTCCACGTCGCCGGCCACGGCCGTCTGCAGCGCCGCGAAGCGCGCGCTGGCCAGCGTGCCGCGCGTGGCGATCACGCCGATGCGCCGCGTGTGGCTGGCGGCCACGGCCGGTTTCAGCGCGGGCTCCACGCCGACGATGGGCAGGGCCGGCCATTCGGCGCGGACGGCCTCGGCCGCGGCGGCCGTGGCCGTGTTGCAGGCGATCACGAGGGCCTTGACGCCGCGCGCCTGCATGGCCGCCGTGATCGCGCGCGTGCGCTGCAGCACGAAGTCCTTGTCGCGCTCGCCGTAGGGCGCAAAGCCGCTGTCGTCCGCGTAGACGAAGTCCTCGTGCGGCAGCGCGGCATGCAGCGCGCGCAGCACGGACAGGCCGCCCGTGCCGCTGTCGAACACGCCGATGGGTCTGGGGTCGCCCAGCGGCGTGCCGCGGTCCATCAGGCGGTTGCCAGGGCGATGCCCTTGAACTCGCCGCTGGCGATGCGCTTTTGCCACTCGGCCGGGCCCGTGATGTGCGCGCTCGTACCGCCGGCATCCACGGCCACGGTCACGGGCATGTCGACCACGTCGAACTCGTAGATGGCTTCCATGCCCAGGTCTTCGAAACCGACGACCTTGGCGGTCTTGATGGCCTTGCTGACCAGGTAGGCGGCGCCGCCCACGGCCATCAGGTAGGCGCTCTTGTGCTTCTTGATGGCCTCGATGGCGACCGGG
>DATKFT010000205.1:0-5104 GCA_035544335.1 Pseudorhodoferax sp. | reverse complement strand
GAGGTCATGGACTTGCCGCAACCCGATTCGCCGACGATGCACAGGGTCTGGCCGGGGTCCACGCTGAAGGAAACGTCGCGCACGGCGTGCACCGTGCCGCCGCTGCCGGCGATGTCCACGCTGAGGTGGCGGACCTCGAGCGCTGGCGTCACGGCCAGGTGGGAGTGCATCACGCGGGCCGCTGCCGTGCTCGGCACGGCGGGGGGAGAGGCGATGGCTTGCATGTCAGTTTTCCACGGCGCTGCGCGCCACCCGCAAGGCATGAAATCGGCTTGCAGGCAAAGGCTCCAAAGGCCGCGGAGCAGGCCATGCCAGCAGACGCTTTGGCCCGGGCTTCGCCCGGCCGCTGGCGGCGCCCCTTGAGGGGGATGGAATGGCGACACGCAGTGCGCCATTCAAACGGGGTGGTTTCATGTCAGTTCCTGCTGCCGGCGGCGAAGAGGTCGCGCAGCCCGTCGCCGACCAGGTTGATGGCCAGCGCGAGCAGGCCCAGCGCGATGCCGGGGATCGCGATCATCCAGAACGAGAAGAACATGTAGGTCCGTGCCTCGGCGATCATGAGCCCCCAGGACGGCGTGGGCGGCTGCACGCCCAGGCCCAGGAAGGAGAGCGCGGCCTCGACCATCACGGCGCTGGCCGCCTCCAGCGTGGCGACCACGATGACCTGGGGCATCACGTTGGGCAGCACCTCGCCGAAGATGATGCGCCAGCGCGAGGCGCCCACGGCCTGCGCCGAGGCCACGTAGTCCAGCGCGCGGATCTGCTGCGTGGCGGTGCGCGTGACGACCGCGAAGCGGATCCACATGAGCAGGCCCAGCACCAGGATCACCACGGTCAGCGAGCTGCCCACCATGGACACGATGACCAGCGCGATCAGGATGCTTGGCATGGCCAGGAACGAGGTGATCAGGAAGGTGATGCAGAGGTCGATGCGGCCTGAGAAGTAGCCGGCCACCACACCCAGCGTGGTGCCGATGGCGCCCGAGATCAGCACCACGGACAGGCTGATCAGCAGCGAGACGCGGCCGCCGTGCAGCAGCCGCGCGAGGTAGTCGCGGCCCAGCGCGTCGGTGCCCAGCACATGGGCCCAGCTGCCACGTTCGTACCAGACGGGCGGCACGGCGCGGCGCGCGAGGTCCTGCGCGTAGGGGTCGTGCGGGTAGACCAGCGGCACCAGCAGCGCGAGCAGCACGATCAGCGCGAGCAGGGCGAGGCCGAACATGAAGGGCCGGTTGGCACGCGCCCGGCGCAGCAGCTGGCTGCGCCGGGAGCTGGCGGCGGATGCTGGCGCGGGCGACGCCACGGCGGCAGGAGGGGCGAGCGTGTCCATCTCAGGTGTCCACGGCGCGGTGCGCCACCCGCAGGGGATGAAACAGGGCGGCAAGCAACTGGTCGAGAGGCCGCGGAGCAGGCCATGCCAGCAGACGCCGCGGCACGGGCTCCGCCCGGCCGTTGGCGGCGCCCCTGGAGGGGGATGGGCTGGCTACACGCAGTGCGCCAGCCGAACGGGGTGGTTTCATGTCATGCACTCCGCAGGCGAGGGTCGAGCCAGACGTTGGCGATGTCCGACAGCGTGGTCAGGGCCACGTACAACAGCGAGAGCAGCAGCACGATGGTCTGCAGCACCGGGAAGTCCTTGTAGGAGATGCTGCGAAAAGCCAGGTAGCCCAGCCCGTCCAGCGCGAACACCGATTCGATGACGACCGAGCCGCCGAGCAGAAAGCCCAGCTGCACGGCGGCCAGGCCGACCACGGGCACGATGGCGTTGCGCAGCGCGTGCTTGAAGACCACGGTGCGGGCCGGCAGGCCCTTGGCGCGCGCGGTGCGCACGTAGTCGGCCGACAGCACCTCGACCATGTTGGAGCGGATCAGCCGCATGAAGGGCGGCATCACGTAGTAGCCCAGCGCGATGGTCGGCATCACGAAGTGCTGCCAGGTGCCGCTGCCCGAGACCGGCAGCCAGCGGCCCCAGACCGCCAGCAGCATGATCAGCACCAGCGCGACGAAGAAGGTCGGCAGGGCCTGGGCGACCACGGTGATGCCCATGGCCAGGCGGTCGACCCAGCTGTTGCGCCAGATCGCCGAGGCCACGCCCAGCGGAACCGCGAGCAGCAGGCCGAAGGCCAGGGCCGACAGGCCCAGCAGCATGGTGGTGGGCAGCTTTTGCAGCACCAGTTCGGCGACCGGCACCTTGAAGTACAGCGACTCGCCGAAGTCGCCGCGCAGCGTCTGCCACAGCCAGGCCGCGTACTGCACGAGCAGCGGGCGGTCCAGGCCATAGGTCGTGCGGATCAGCTGCAGGTCCTCGTCGCCCGCGCCTTCGCCGGCGAGCGCGATGGCCACGTCGCCGGAGAGCCGCAGCACCAGGAATGCGAGGGCCGAAACCGCCAGCGCCACGAGCAGCGCGAGGGCGATGCGGCCGAACAGGTAGCGCGTCATCGTGTGGGGTTGTCGTGCCGGGCGGGCGGTGTCAGCGCCAGCTCATTTCCCAGACGCGGACGCGGTCGCTGTCCTGCTTGCCGAAGTTCAGGTCCTTGGTCGCGGGGAAGTTGCGGCCGACCGAGTACATCGGGAACATCAGCGCGCGTTCGCCGATCAGCTGCAGCGCCAGCGCGTAGTCCTTGGCGCGCTGGGCGCTGTCCATGCTGATGCCGGCGTCGGCGACGGGCTTGGCGATCTCCTTGTCGCGCGCGGTGTCGTCGCCCTCCATGCCGAAGTAGACGGGCAGGATGGCCGAGACGTCGTTGATGGAGTAGGAGCCCCAGCTCGCGAAGGTGATGCCCGAGGTGCCCTTGCGCTGCTTCTCGCGCACGGCCGGGTACTGCTCGTAGACCAGCGTGGTGCGGATGCCGGCCTTGTTGAGGTAGCCCTGGACCATCTCGGCGGCCTCGCGCGAGTGGAACGCGTTCAGCGTGACCTCGGCTTTGGTCACACCGGCCTGCGCCAGCAGCTCCTTGGTCTTCTTCGGGTTGTACTCGTAGCTGGGCACGCCCTTGTCGGTGCAGCCGAACTGGTCGCGGTAGCAGAACGCGCCGGGCAGCGTGTAGCCCTTGCCCATGGTGGCCTTGGCGATGGCCTCGCGGTCGATGGCGTGCATGATGGCCTTGCGCACGCGCACGTCCTTGAGCACCGGGTTGGCCGTGGTATCGAGCACGTTGAACTGCAGGAAGTTCAGGCGCATGGTGGGCACCGTGAAGACCTGCAGGGCCGGGTTCAGCGCGATGTTGTCGACCATGTCGCGGCCGACCGTGGTGGTCAGCAGATCGGCGTTGCCGGTCATGAGGTTGGCGATCTGCGTCTGCACGTCCGGGATGAAGCTGATCTCGATCTTGCCGATCCTGGCGCCGGACTTGGGGCTGCCGGCGTAGTAGTCCGGGTTGCGCTCCATGGCGATGATCTTGCCGGGCTCGTAGCGCGTGATGCGGTAGGGACCCGAGCCCACGGGCTTGCTGTTCTGGCCCTTGCGGCCTTCCTTGGCGTAGTACTGGTGCGGGTGGATCACGATCGGGATCGCGAGGTACTCGAGGTAGGGCGGGAAGGGCGCCTTGAAGCTCAGCCGCACCTTGAAGTCGTCGATCTTCTGCGCGCCCTTGAGCCAGTTGACGTTGCGCTGGTTCGTGACGCCGGAGGCCGGGTTGGCGATGAAGTTGATCGTGTAGACCACGTCGTCGGCCGTGAACGGCTGGCCGTTGTGGAATTTGACGCCGCGGCGCAGGTCGAACTCCACCGTGGTGTCGTCGATCACGCGCCAGGCCGTGGCGAGCTGGCCCTTGAATTCACCGGTGGCCGGATCGCGCGTGACCAGCGTGTCCCACACGTGCTGGCCCACGATGGAGCCCAGCAGCTCGTTGTTGAAGTAGGGGTCGATGTCGGGCAGCACTTGGTCGGCCGGGATGCGCAGCGTGTCGTCGGCCTTGCCGGCCTGTGCGGCGGGCAGCAGGCCGGTTGCGAGCACCACGGCGGCGAGGGCGGAGAGCAGGTGTCGGGAAATCATCTTCGGGCTCCTTGGAACGGTGCGGGACGGGAGACGGGGGGCGGGCTCAGCCCTGGGCCAGCGCGTGCAGCACGCCCTGCAGCTGCGGCGCGGGGCGCAGCGCGTCGCGCGTGCGGCGCACGGTCTCGAAGGCGCGGTCGCTGGCCTGCAGCGCGCGCGCGATGTCGGCCGGTGTGTGCGCGGCCGACAGGAACATGTTGTGGTACGGGTGGAAGTAGGCGCCGTGCTTGAGGCACTCGGCGGTCCAGGCATAGCCGAGCCGGAAGTCCGGGTCGTCCTCGAAGAAGATCTGCGGCATCTGCACGGGCCCGGTCTGGCGCAGCGCGAAGCCGTGTGCGGCGGCCTGCGCGTCCAGGCCTTCGCGCAACAGCGCGCCGGCGGTCTTCATGCGCTCCAGGTAGTCGGTGTCGCGGATCTGGCGCAGCGTGGCGATGCCGGCGGCCATGGGCACGGCGGAGAACCAGAACGAGCCGGTCACGAAGATCTTGCCGGCCGCCGCGCGCACGTGCTCGGCGCCGAGCAGGGCCGAGATCGGGTGGCCGTTGGCGAAGCACTTGCCCCAGCAGCTCAGGTCGGGCTCGATGCCCAGCAGCGACCAGCTGCAGTCGCGTGCGAGGCGGAAGCCGGCGCGGATGTCGTCCACGACCAGCAACGCGCCGGTCTCGTCGCAGAGCTTGCGCGCCAGCGCGGCGTACGCGGGGTCGGGCGCCTCCTGGTCGCGGAACACGTCGTGGCGAAAGGGCACGGCGAACACGGCGGCCACATCGCCGGCATGGGCCTGGAAGGCGTCGGCCAGGCTCTGCGGGTTGTTGTATTCGTAGTAGGCGACGGCGGCGCGGTCCTCTGGCAGCGTGCCCGCGCCGCGTGCCAGCGGCACGCACCAGGGGTCGGCGCCGTGGTAGGCGTCCTTGGCGGCCAGGATGGTGCGCCGGCCGGTGTGGGCGCGCGCCGTGACCATGGCCATGGTGGTCGCGTCGGTGCCGTTCTTGCAGAACATGGCCCAGTCGGCGTGCGAGACCATGGAGACGAAGGTTTCGGCCAGCTCGACCATGGCCTCGCCAGGGCCGTTGAGCGCATCGCCCAGGCGCTGCTGGGCCTCGGCGGCGGCGG
>DATKFT010000204.1:0-5261 GCA_035544335.1 Pseudorhodoferax sp. | reverse complement strand
TTGTTGAAGGCCGCGCCGCCCAGCGGGCCTTCGGTCATGATCTGCAGCGCGCTCGCGATGTGGGCCGGCTTGCCGTAGGCCACATCGGCCGCGTCGGGCCAGAGCTTGGACACCGTGAAGCCGGTCAGGCCGGCCTTGGGCTTGGAGCCACGGCCGGTCGCACCCTCGTCGCGGATTTCGCCGCCCGCGCCGGTCGAGGCGCCCGGGAAGGGCGAGATCGCCGTCGGGTGGTTGTGCGTCTCCACCTTCATGAGCACATGGTGCAGCGCGCTCTGGCCTGCGTAGGCCCCACCCTCGCCCGCCACGAAGCGCTGCACCTGGCCGCCTTCCATGACCGAGGCGTTGTCGGCGTAGGCGATCACGGTGTGCTGGGGCGCCAGCTGGTGCGTGTTGCGGATCATGCCGAACAGGCTCAGCGCCTGGTCCTGGCCGTCGACCGTGAACTGGGCATTGAAGATCTTGTGGCGGCAGTGTTCGCTGTTGGCCTGCGCGAACATCATGAGCTCCACGTCGGTCGGGTTGCGGCCCAGCCGCGTGAAGGCGTCCAGCAGGTAGTCGATCTCGTCCACGGCCAGCGCCAGGCCGAATTCGCGGTTGGCCGTCTCCAGCGCCGTACGGCCGCCGCCCAGCACGTCGACGCGGGCCATGGGCGCGGCTTGCAGCGTCGCGAACAGGCCTTCGGCCTGCTGCCGGCTGGCCAGCAGGCTCTCGGTCATGCGGTCGTGCAGCAGTTCGCCGATGGCCAGCAGCTGTTCGGAGCTCAGCTGGGGCTTGCCGCCCAGCAAACCGCTCTTGAGCACGAGACGGTACTCGGTAATGCGCTCCACGCGGCGCACGGGCAGGCCGCAGTTGTGGGCGATGTCGGTGGCCTTGGACGCCCAGGGCGAGACCGTGCCCAGCCGCGGCGTGACCACGAGCACCGGACCGTCCGAAGGGCCGGTGTAAGGATCGCCATAGTCCAGCAGCGCGGCCAGCCGCTCGGCCGTCGCGGACTCCAGCGGCGCGTCGGACTGCACGAGGTGCACGTGGCGAGCTGCCAGGCCCGTGATCTTGTCGTGGACCGCCTGCAGGCGGGGAAGCAGTTGCTGGACGCGGAAATCGCTCAGGGCGTTGCTGCCTTCGAGCTGGATCAGGTGCGAGGTCACGTTGTGGCGGCCTGTGGGTGGTGGGCAGGCAGCAGCCGGACAAGCGCTGACTGGGCTTGCGGGATGCCGCGCGGGGACGGAAAGGGACAATTTTAGCGGTGCCTTCCCATGGAAAACCCGAGTGGGATAATTCGCCGCCATGAGCATCACCATCAAAGACGCCGCCGGCATCGCAGGCATGCGCGAAGCCTGCCGGCTCGCGTCCGAAGTCCTGGACTACCTGACGCCGCACATCGCGGCCGGCGTCACGACCAAGGAGATCGACCGGCTCGCCCATGCCTACATGGTCGACGTGCAGGGCACGCGCTCGGCCACCATCGGCTACCAGCCGCCGGGCTATCCGCCCTACCCCGCCTCGCTGTGCACCTCGTTGAACCACGTGGTCTGCCATGGCATCCCGAACGAGAAGCCGCTCAAGAAGGGCGACATCATGAACGTCGATGTCACCGTGATCACCAAGGACGGCTGGTACGGGGACAACAGCCGCATGTACATCATCGGCGAGGGCTCCATCGCCGCGCGCCGCCTGGTGCAGGTGACCTACGAGGCCATGTGGCACGGCATCGTCAAGGTCAAGCCCGGCGCCAGGCTGGGCGACATCGGCCATGCGATCCAGAAGTTCGCGGAGGGCCAGGGCTACTCGGTCGTGCGCGAATTCTGCGGCCACGGCATCGGCCAGCGCTTCCACGAGGAACCGCAGGTGCTGCACTACGGCCGCCCCGGCACCATGGAGGTGCTGGAACCCGGCATGACCTTCACGATCGAGCCCATGATCAACGCCGGCCGGCGCGAGATCAAGGACGGCCCCGAGAAGGACGGCTGGACCATCGTGACCAAGGACCATTCGCTGTCGGCGCAATGGGAGCACACCGTGCTCGTCACCGAGACCGGCTACGAGGTGCTGACCCTATCGGCCGGCAGCCTGGCACCCCCGGCCTTCGTGCTGCCGCAACCGAGTCCGGCTGCCGCTTGAGCAGCCTGCCCGCCACCGCGGACCTGTCGGCCCTGCGCACGCAGGGCCAGCAGCGCAAGAACGCCTTGCTGCAGGTGCTGCGCACGCCAGGCGCCGGCACGCGCCAGCTGCGCGCCGTGCTGCAGCAACTGGCGCGGCTGGCGGACGACACCTTGCGCCAGCTCTGGGCCCTGGCGGGCATCCCACCCTCGTGCGCGCTGCTCGCTGTCGGAGGCTTCGGCCGTGGCGAGCTGTTCCCCCACTCGGATGTGGACGTGCTGCTCATGCTGCCCGAAGACGTCTCGCCCGAACTGGATGCGGAACTCAAGAGGCGCATCGAAGGCTTCATCGGCAGCTGCTGGGACGCAGGCCTGGAGATCGGCTCGTCGGTGCGCAGCATCCGCGAATGCCTGGCCGAGGCCGAAAAGGACGTGACGGTACAGACCTCGCTGCTGGAGTCGCGCCTGATCGCCGGCCACGCGGACCTGTTCCACCAGTTCTGCCACCAGTTCAACCAGGCGCTCGATCCGCAGGCCTTCCTGGTCGCCAAGACGCTGGAAATGCGCCAGCGCCACAACAAGTTCGACAACACGCCCTACGCATTGGAGCCCAACTGCAAGGAGTCGCCGGGCGGCCTGCGCGACCTGCAGCTGCTGCTGTGGATCACCAAGGCCGCGGGCCTGGGCTCCAGCTGGGACGAGCTCGCGCGCACGGGCCTGGCCACCGCGCACGAGGTGCGCCAGATCAAGCGCAACGAAGCCCTGCTGAGCCTGATCCGCGCACGCTTGCACCTGATCGCGGGCCGGCGCGAGGACCGGCTCGTGTTCGATCTGCAGACCGCCGTGGCCGAATCCTTCGGCTACCGCCACGAGAGCGGACAGGACACCGCCGTGCGCGCCAGCGAGCGGCTGATGCGCCAGTACTACTGGGCGGCCAAGGCCGTGACGCAGCTCAACCAGGTGCTGCTGCTCAACATCGAGGAGCGGCTGAACCCGTCCACGCAGGCACTGCGGCCGATCAACGAGCGCTTCTTCGAGAAGGCCGGCATGATCGAGGTGGCCAGCGACGACCTGTACCACCGCCACCCGCACGCCATCCTCGAGACCTTCCTGCTCTACGAGGGCACGGTAGGCATCCACGGCCTGTCGGCACGCACCTTGCGCGCGCTGTACAACGCACGCGCGCTCATGACCGCACGCTTTCGCAGCGACCCGGTCAACCGCGAGACCTTCCGCCGCATCCTGATGCAGCCGGCCGGCATCACGCATGCCATGCGGCTCATGAACCAGACCTCGGTGCTGGGCCGCTACCTGTGGGTGTTCCGCAAGATCGTGGGCCAGATGCAGCACGACCTGTTCCACGTCTACACCGTGGACCAGCACATCCTGATGGTGCTGCGCAACGTGCGCCGCTTCTTCATGGCCGAGCATGCGCACGAGTACCCGTTCTGCTCGCAGCTGGCGGCCGGCTGGGACAAGCCCTGGATCCTGTACACCGCGGCGCTGTTCCACGACATCGCCAAGGGCCGCGGCGGCGACCATTCCGAACTCGGCGCACGCGACGTGCGGCGCTTTTGCCTGCAGCACGGCATCGGCCGCGAGGACAGCGCGCTCATCGAGTTCCTCGTCGCCGAGCACCTGAGCTTCTCGCGCATCGCGCAAAAGGCCGACCTGTCCGACCCCGACGTCATCGCCGATTTCGCCAAGCGCGTGGGCAACGAGCGCTACCTCACGGCGCTGTACCTGCTGACCGTGGCCGACATCCGCGGCACCTCGCCCAAGGTCTGGAACGCCTGGAAGGGCAAGCTGCTCGAAGACCTGTACCGCTACACGCTGCGCGTGCTGGGCGGGCGCGCGCCCGACCCCGACGCGGAGATCGAGGCGCGCAAGCGCGAGGCGCTCACGCAGCTGGCCCTGCACGCCGAGCCCTTCGAATCGCACAAGCGGCTGTGGTCCACGCTGGACGTAAGCTACTTCATGCGCCATGAGGCCGGCGACATCGCCTGGCATGCGCGCCAGATCGCGCGCCATCTGGGACCCAAGGGCCTGGATCCGGACCAGCCCGCACTCGTGCGGGCGCGCCGTTCGCCGGTCGGCGAAGGCTTGCAGGTCATGGTCTACACCGCCGACCGCCCCGACCTGTTCGCGCGCATCTGCGGCTACTTCGACCATGCGGGCTTTTCCATCGTCGACGCCAAGGTGCACACGGCCAACAACGGCTATGCGCTGGACACCTTCCAGGTCGTGACCTCCATGCTGCCCGAGCACTACCAGGAGCTCATGCACATGGTCCAGGCCGATCTGTCCCTGGCTCTGGCCGAGGCCGGCCCGCTGCCCACGCCCGGGCGTGGCCGCGTGTCGCGCCGCGTGCGCAGCTTTCCGATCGCGCCGCGCGTGGACCTGCGGCCCGACGACAAGGCCCAGCGCTGGCTGCTGTCCATTTCCGCCAGCGACCGGCCCGGTCTGCTGTACCTCGTGGCACGCGTGCTCGCGCGGCACGAGATCAGCGTGCAGCTGGCCAAGATCTCCACGCTGGGCGAGCGCGTGGAAGACACCTTCCTCGTGCAGGGCCCGGCGCTGCAGCAGAGCCGGCTGCAGATCGCGGTGGAAACCGAGCTGCTCGAAGCGCTGGCCTGAGCGCCGGCTCACCGCCGGCGCGCCAGGCACTGCAGCCGGTCCTGCCGGCCCTGCAACAAAGTGCAATGTCATGCGCTTGCGGTTCCGTCCGACCGACGCGACTGCCGCAGGCCCCCAAGAATGGCGTGCGCGTCTGGCCTTGCAGGCCGCGCCGAACATCCCCTGCGCCTTCGGAGTCCGCCACCATGCGATTTGCCTGCCTCGTCCTGGCTTGTGCCTGCCTCGCCAGCAGCCCAGCGTTCGCCGCGCCCGAGACGGCCCGGTTTTCGGCGAGCGCACGCGCCAAGACGCGCAGCACCTGCGCCCCGGCCGACAGCGGTTTTTTTCGCGACCAGGGTTTGACCATGAAGCTGGCCAGCAAGCTCAAGTTCAGGAAGGGCCTGCTCATGGAGCAGGTCGATGTGCGTGTGAACAGTGGCATCGCCACCTTGAGCGGCGGCGTGTCGGCGCAGCAGTACATCGTGATGGCCGTCAACATCGTCGCGGAGGACGAAGGCGTGCACTGCATCAACAACTTCCTGCGGGTCG
>DATKFT010000203.1:0-3793 GCA_035544335.1 Pseudorhodoferax sp. | reverse complement strand
ACGCGCCCATGATGAACGTGGAGCCCATCGCCACGCTGTTCATCGGCTGGGCCGTGCTGGACCAGTGGCTGGCGCCCATCCAGCTGCTGGGCACGCTGGTGGTGCTGGCCGGCATCGTGCTGCTCTCGCGCGATCGGCGTTGACCGACAGCGCGCTGCGGCCGGATGCGGCAAGATCGGCCCCGTCCATGCAGCGCGCTCTTGCACCCACCGGCGGCATCCACACCGAGCCCGCCACCCGCCATGCCGCGGCCGAGCGCCGCCCGCCGCCGGACACGCACACGCCGGCCGAGCGCTATGCCGAGCTGTTCGAGGCCGTGCAGCGCGCCGCCGTGTTCGCCGACAGCAAGACCTTTCCCGACTGCGCGCCGCTGGGTGCGCCGCAGGACATCCTGGCCGCCTACCGCCAGGCCTGCCAGGCGCCGGGCTTCGACCTGGCCGCCTTCGTCGCCGCGCACTTCACGCCGCCGCGCCCGGCCCTGGCGCCGCACGGTGGCGCCGCGGCGCAGGACCTGCGCGGCCACATCGACCGCCTGTGGGACGAACTCACGCGCCACCCCGACCAGCACCCGCACCGCGGCTCGCTGCTGGCCCTGCCCCATCCCTACGTGGTGCCGGGCGGGCGCTTCGTCGAGCTGTACTACTGGGACGCCTACTTCACGATGCTGGGCCTGGCGGCCAGCGGGCGCACGCAGCTCGTGCACGCGATGACCGACAACTTCGCCTACCTGATCGACCGCTTCGGCCATGTGCCCAACGGCACGCGCACCTACTACCTGAGCCGCTCGCAGCCACCCTTGTTCGCCTGCATGGTCGCGCTGTGCGAGGGCTGCGGCGGCCAGGACGCGCTGCGCTACCTGCCCCAGCTGCAGCGCGAGCACGCGTTCTGGATGGACGGTGCCGACGCGCTGGCCCCGGGCGAGGCGCACCGGCGCGTGCTGCGCCTGGCCGATGGCGCGCTGCTGAACCGCTACTGGGACGACCGCGACACACCGCGCGAGGAGGCCTGGCGCGAGGACATGGCCACGGCCGCGGCGGCCCCGCAGCGCCCGGCCGCCGAGCTCTTCCGCGACCTGCGCGCGGCGGCCGAATCGGGCTGGGACTTCAGCAGCCGCTGGCTGGACGCGCCGCCGCCCGATGGCGACCGGCTGCAGGCCCTGGCCACCGTGCGCACCACGCGCATCGTGCCCGTGGACCTCAACGCGCTGCTGCACGGGCTGGAAACGCAGATCGCCACGCTGGCCGGCCAGGCCGGTGACCAGGCCCTGGCCGCGCGCTACACGGCACGGGCCGACGCGCGCCGCGCCGCCATGGACCGCTGGCTCTGGAACGAGGAGGCCGGCGCCTGGCTGGACCTGGACTGGCCCGAGGGCCGGCCGCGCGCGGGCCTCAACGCGGCCACCGCGGTGCCGCTGTTCACGCGCACGGCCAGCGCCGCGCAGGCCCGCCGGCTGGCGGACACCTTGCAGCGCCGCCTGCTCGTGCCCGGCGGCCTGGCCACGACCGAGCAGGACAGCGCCGAGCAATGGGACCGGCCCAACGGCTGGGCCCCGCTGCACTGGATGGCGGCCGAGGGCCTGGCCGCCTATGGCTGCGACGCGCTGGCGGCCGAGATCCGCGGCCACTGGCTGCGCACCGTGCAGGCCGTCTACGCGCGCGAGCACCGGCTGGTCGAGAAGTACGCGCTGCGCGCCCATCCCGAGGCCCGTGGCGGCAGCGGCGGCGAGTACCCGCTGCAGGACGGCTTCGGCTGGACCAACGGCGTCACGCGGCCCTGGCTGGACCGCGCCTGAGAACGCCTGCCCCGCGTCTACCCCACGGTCATGCCCTGCTCGCGCGTGAGCTTGCGGTAGCTGGGCCAGGAGCGGTCGATGAAGCGCTTGAGCTCGGGGCCGACCAGCGGCGCCTCCTCCTCGGCCAGCAGCTCGAGCGCGCCCTTCATGCGCGGCGAGTGCTGGTACGCGTCCTGCACGAGCGCGGCGATCTGCTCGACCACGGCCGCCGGCGTCTGCGCGGGCGCGTAGAGCACGTTGCTCTCGATCAGGTCTTCGAAGGCCGGGCCGCGCAAGCCCGCGTCGGTCCAGGTCGGCACCTCGGGCATGCGGCTCGAGCGCCTGGGCGAGAACACCACGATGGGCCGCACCGTGCCCTTCTGGATGCCCGCGCCGATGCCGGCCAGCGAACCCGCGCCGATGTCGACCTGGCCCGCGTACAGGTCCATGAGCATCGCGCCCGTGCCCTTGTAGTTGACCACGTTGAACTGCGCGCCGGTCTCCTTGGCCAGCTGCGCGAGCATGAGCTGCCAGCCCGAGCCGATGGCGTAGTTGCCGGCGTTGACGGGCTTCTTCCTGGCATAGGCGATCAGCTGCTCCAGCGTCTGCACCGGAAAGTCCTTGTGCACCACGCCCGTCACGGGGCCCACGCCCACCGAGGCGATGGGCACGAGGTCCTTGTCGGGGTCGATCGAAGGCTTCTTGAGCAGCACGGGCGCCTGCGCGAGCTGGCTGTTCAGCGCGATCAAGAGCGTGTGGCCGTCGGCCGGTGCGCGCGCGACGAAGTCGGCCGCGATCATGCTCACGCCGCCGGGCTTGTTCTCCACGACCACGGGCACGCCGAGCTTGTGCGTGAAATGGTCGGCCAGCGCGCGCGCCGTCGCATCGTTCGACGAGCCCGGCGCCTGCGCGGCCACGATGCGGATGGGTTTGCCCGAGGCAAATGCCGGGGCCTGCGCATGGGCGGCCCGCAGGCCGAAGGTGGCACAGGCCACGGACGCGGCGGCCCCGGCCAGCAGCGTGCGCCGGCGCGGCGCACAAGCACCTGGTTCGAACATGGTTGTCTCCTTCTATGGGTCGTGAAAACTCAGCGGGACAGTGCGGCGGCCAGCGCGCGCACGTCGTCCAGGCGCGGCAGGTTTTCCAGCAGGCCATACAGCGCATCGGCCCGGTCCTGCCAGCCGCCCACGGCCAGGCAGTCCATGAACTTGGCCCGCAGGGCTTCGCGCGTGAGCGGGTGCCGCGCATGGCCCAGCGCAAAGCGGACCGGGCCCGAGTCCAGCACCTGGCCGGCGCGCGTGCGGATGCGCACGCGGTCGGCCAGCGCGAAGGTGGGGTCCAGCGGGCACGGAACGGGATCGACCACGGTGTGCACCCGGCCCATCAGCGCCTGCACGGGCGCACTGTTCACGAAGCCATGGTCCAGCTGCGCGAGGCCGCAGCCGCGCGCCACGAGCGCGCTGGCCAGCGCGAACTCGATGCTGAACTTGGCCTCGAGCACCGTGGTGGGCCGGTGGTTGCGCAGCATGGAGGCCTGGGCCGGGCCGAGGTGCACCTCGATCTGCTCCACCTCGTGCGGCGCCAGCGCGTGCTGCTGCGCGAGCGCGGCCGCGGCGTCGATCGCGCGGTGGCCCGAGTAGCAGACCGGGTAGCGCTTGACGTTGAGCCCGACCGCGAGCAACTGCGGCCGCGCACCGCCGGCCAGCAGCGGCCCGTCGCGCCGCACGCGGCCCTGCGGCGACAGCGCGGCCAGGTAGCCCGCGTGGTGCTCGAGCGCATCGGGCGCGGCCGTCATGCCCGCGGACGCCAGGCGCACCGCGTCGACGGCGGCCGCGGCCGCGCGGCCCGCGTGGTAGGGCTTGGCCATGGAGCCGAAGTTCGCCACGAGGCCGGCCGCGTGGCTGGCCGCCAGCGCCAGCGCGGTCTGCAGCGTCGCGGCCGGCAGGCCGTGCAGCGCGCCCACGGCCGCGGCGGCGGCCACCGCGCCCACGGTGCCCGTGGGGTGCCAGCCCTTCACGTGCA
>DATKFT010000202.1:0-10457 GCA_035544335.1 Pseudorhodoferax sp. | reverse complement strand
TCACGCAGGCCTGGCGCACGAGCGCGCTGGCCGGTTTCCTGTTCGCACAGCAGGCGCTGCGCCTGCTGCTGGACAACGGCGTGGCGCCCGACGCGCCCGCGGGCCGTGGCAGCCTGCTGTTCACGGGCGCCACGGCCTCGCTGCGCGGCCGGCCGCCCTTCGTGGCCTTCGCCGCGGCCAAGGCCGGCCTGCGCTCGGTCAGCCAGACGCTGGCGCGTGAGTTCGGCCCGCAGGGCGTGCATGTCGCGCATGTGGTCATCGACGGTGGCATCGACGGCGAGCGCCTGCGCACCAGCGCGCCCGAGCGGGCCGCCCAGGCCGGCGCGGACGGCCTGCTGCAGCCCGAGGCCATCGCCGAGAGCTACTGGCAGCTGCACCTGCAGCAGCGCAGCGCCTGGACACAGGAGCTGGACCTGCGGCCGTTCAAAGAGAGCTTCTGAACTGCCGAGCGGCGAGGGCGCAGAGAAGATCCGCGGCCAGCGCCGCGGCTTGCCCCCCCGGGTACCGCCGGCTGCCCGCTGCCCGCTGCCCGCCCTTGGCCCGGCGGCGCGCCGCCGGTTTCTCAGGCCGCAGCCTGCGCGCGGCGCTGCAGCGCCGCGGGGTGCTGCGGCCGCGCCAGGCCCAGGTGCTCGCGCAGCGTCGTGCCCGCGTACTCGGTGCGCACCAGGCCGCGCCGGCGCAGTTGGGGCAGCACGAGTTCGATGAAGTCGTCCAGCCCGCCCGGCAGCCAGGGCGCCATGATGTTGAAGCCGTCCGCGCCGCCCTGCTCGAACCATTGCTGCAGCTGGTCGGCGATGCGCTCGGGCGTGCCCACCACCTGCTGGTGGCCGCGCGCACCCGCGATGCGCAGGTACAGGTCGCGGATCGTGAGGCCGTCGCGGCGCGCGAGGTCCAGCAGCAGGCGCTGGCGGCTCTTGGGGCCGTTGGTCTCGGGCAGTTCGGGCAACGGGCCGTCCACGGGGTAGCCCGACAGGTCGATGTCGCCGTCGCCGATCACGGTGGCCAGCAGCGCCACGCCGACCACGGGGTGCACGAGGTCCTGCAGCTGCTGGAACTTGGCCTCGGCCTCGGCCTGGGTGCGGCCGACCACCGGAAAGATGCCGGGCATGATCTTCACGTCGTCGGGTTGGCGGCCGTAGCGCTGCACGCGCGCCTTGATGTCGGCGTAGAAGTCCTGCGCCTCCTGGAAGGTCTGGTGCGCGACGAAGATCACCTCGGCCGTGCGCGCCGCGAGCTCCTTGCCGTCCTCCGACGCGCCGGCCTGCACGACCACGGGCCGGCCCTGCGGCGAGCGCGCCACGTTGAGTGGGCCGCGCACCTGGAAGTGCTTGCCGCGGTGCTGCAGCACGTGCAGCTTGTCGGCGTCCAGGTACTGGCCGGAGGCCTTGTCGCGCGGGAAGCTGTCGTCCTCCCAGCTGTCCCACAGGCCCGTGACCACGTCGTGGAATTCGGCTGCGCGTTCGTAGCGCAGCGCATGGGCCAGGTGCACGTCGCGGTTGAAGTTCTGCGCCTCGGCCTGGCCGCTGGAGGTGACCAGGTTCCAGCCCGCGCGCCCGCCGCTGATCTGGTCCAGCGAGGCGAACTTGCGCGCGATGTGGAAGGGTTCGTTGAACGAGGTCGAGGCCGTGGCGATCAGGCCGATGCGCTCCGTCACGGCCGCCAGCGCGCTGAGCAGCGTGAGCGGCTCGAAGTGGTCGGCGCGCGCCGTGCGGGCCAGCGATTCCAGGTGCGTGCTGCGCACGCCCACGCCATCGGCCAGGAAGATGGCGTCGAACTTGGCGGCCTCGGCCTTGCGGGCCAGTTCCACGTAGTGTTGGAAGTTGCGGCCGGCATCGGCCTGCGCTGCGGGATGGCGCCAGGCCGCGATGTGGTGGCCGGTCTGCATCAGGAAGGCGCCGAGCTTCATCTGGCGCGGGGCTGCGGTCATGGGGGTGCTCCCTTGGAAAATGGACGGGTCGGCGCGCTCAGCGCAGCGCGGGGCGGGCCCAGCCGCGCAGCGTGGCGTCTTCGTGCTCGGGCGTGTCGCTGGGCTCGGCATGGCGGCGCAGCGCAGCGGGCGCGGTGACGGCAGGCAATGCGTCCACCGGGCCGGCCGGCGCATCGGCGGCGATGTCGTAGTGGCAGGCGATCCAGTGCTGCGCGCCGACCGCACGCAGCACCGGTCGCTCGGCCGCACAGCGCGCCGTGGCCCAGGGGCAGCGGGCCTGGAAGCGGCAGCCGCCCGGCAGGTCGATCGGCGAGGGGATGTCGGCCACGGCCGAGGGCGCGGCCTCCACGCGGCTCTCGCTGGAGGCGATCAGCGCGCGCGTGTAGGGGTGGCGCGCGCGGCCCACCACGGCCTCGCGCGTGCCCAGTTCCATGAACTCGCCCAGGTACAGCACGCCGACCTGGTCGCTCATGGTGGCGACCACGGCCAGGTCGTGCGAGATCAGCAGATAGGTCAGGCCGCGCGCGCGCTGCAGGTCCTTGAGCAGGTTCAGGATCTGCGCCTGGATGGACACGTCGAGCGCCGACACGGGTTCGTCCAGCACCAGCGCCTGCGGTTCCAGGCCCAGCGCGCGCGCGATGGCCACGCGCTGGCGCTGGCCGCCGCTGAGTTCGTGCGGGTAGCGCCGTGACATCTCGGGCGCCAGGCCCACGAGCGTGAGCAGCGCCTCGGCGCGGGCGGGCACCTGGGCGCGCGTGGCCAGGCCGTGCACGCGCAGCGGCTCGCCGATGATGTCGGCGATGCGCATCTGCGGGCTCAGCGAGGCGTAGGGATCCTGCAGCACCGGCTGCACCGTGCGGTGGAAAGCCTTGCGGCGTGCACCCTGCAGCTGGGCCAGGTCGTGCGCGCCCACGCGGATGCGCCCGCCGTCCACGGGCTCGGCCGCCAGCACCAGGCGTGCCAGCGTGCTCTTGCCCGAGCCCGATTCGCCGACCAGGCCGAAGGTGGTGCCGGCCGGCACCTCGAAGCGCACGCCGGCCACGGCATGCAGGGTCTTGCCGCGGCCGAACAGGCCGCGCTTGACCTGGTACTGGCGACGGGCGTCCTCGACGGAGATGAAGGCTTGTGTCATGGGGCCGTCCTGCGGGCTGCGCGGGCGTCTGTTCCGGGGGGCTGGTGGCTGGAGGACTGCTTGCCGGGGTGCCGACGCGTGACGCACGCGCGTGGCGGCCTGGAAGGCAGGCGGCGCAGACACGCGTTCAGCGGCCCACGCTCGCGGGCGCCGTCGGTGGCTCGCGAACGCCGCGCGCGCCCGCTGGCGGCCCGGCCCGCCTGCCATCTCCGGGCCGCAAATGGGAGCGCCCGCGCGTCTGCACCACCTGCCCCGCGGCGTGCGGAGGCGAGCGGGCACGGCGGTGCTGCGCTCCTTGGTGCGTCGCTTCGGTGTCGGGCGGGGGTAGTGGGTCTGCGGGCGGAGGTGCCATCCGCGGTGGCGATGAGGGGCCCCGAAGCGCACCGCTGGTTCGAGGGCGTGGGCGTCTCTGGCCGCTGCCGGTTCCCGCGAGCGTGCGCCGGAGAACGCAGGCCCGCTGCCGCCGCCTGGGCGCAGCGAGTGCACGGAATCGCACCGAGGCGGCTCACCGCACCGCCTCCAGCGCGGCGGCCGGCGCCAGCACCTCGGCCGGCGCGTCCTGCACGCCCAGCCGCTCGGGCGTGCGCCAGCAGGCCACGGCACGCCGGTCCCCGTCCCAGCCGAACCAGTTGGGGTAGTGCTGCGTGCAGCGTTCGTCGGCCAGCGCGCAGCGCGTGGCGAAGCGGCAGCCCTGGGGCCAGGCGTGCGGCGAGGGGGGCGTTCCCGGGATCGTGTGCAGCCGCTCCTGCAGGTTCGACAGCGAGGGCGCGGCGCGCAGCAGGCCCTCGGTGTAGGGGTGCACGGGCCGGTGGAACACCTCGCCGATGGGCCCGCGCTCGACAACGCGGCCCGCGTACATGATGGCCACGTCGTCGCAGAACTGGGCCGCGAGCTTCAAGTCGTGCGTGATGAACACGATGGTCATCCGGCGCGTCTTCTGCAGCTCGCGCAACAGGCCCAGGATCTGCAGCTGCACGGTCACGTCCAGCGCCGTGGTGGGCTCGTCGCAGATCAGCAGCTCGGGCGCGGCCGCCACGTTGATCGCAATCGCCACGCGCTGGCGCATGCCGCCGCTGAACTGGAACGGGTAGCTGTCCAGCCGCTCGACCGCGGCCGGGATGCGCACGGCCTCCAGCGCCGCGATGGACAAACGCCGCAGCTCGGCCTTGTTCGTGATGCCGTGGTGGTAGCGGAAGATCTCGCCGACCTGCTCGCCGATGGTGAGCAGCGGGTTCAGCGAGGTCATCGCGTCCTGCAGCACCATGCCGATCTGGCGGCCGCGGACCAGCCGCATCTGCTTCGGCGTCTTTTGCAGCAGGTCCTCGCCCTTGAACAGCACCTGGCCGGCGACCACGCGGCCGTTGGCCGGCAGCAGGCCCAGCATGGAGCTGCAGGTCATGCTCTTGCCCGAGCCCGATTCGCCGACCAGGGCCAGCGTGCGGCCGGCCGCCACGCGCAGGTTCACATGGTCCACGGCCGTGATGGTGCCGCCGCGCGTGACGAGCTGCGTGGTCAGGTTGCGGGCTTCGAGCAGGATGTCGGGCACGGGGGTCACCATGATTCGGGGATGGCCGTGTTGAGGCGGTCGCGCAGCGCGTCGCCGAGCAGGTTGGCGGCCAGCACGGTGGCGATCAGCACCGCGCCGGGCGCCACGCAGACCCACCAGGCGCTGGACAGGAAGCCGCGGCCCTCGGCGATCATGGCGCCCCAGGACGGCGTGGGCGGCTGGATGCCCAGGCCCAGGAAGCTCAGCGTGGCCTCCAGGATGATCACGCTGCCCACGTCCAGCGTGGCCAGCACGACGAAGGTGCCCACGATGTTGGGTGCGATGTGGCGCAGCATGATCCACAGCGGCGAGGCACCGGCCAGCCGCGCCAGCAACACGAAGTCGCGCGACTTCAGCGAGAGCACCTCGCCGCGCACCACGCGCGCGAAGCGCGCCCAGTTGGCCAGCGTGAGCACGAGGATCAGGTTGGCCAGGTTCACGCCGATGGCGCCCGACAGCACGAGCGCGAGGATCACGGCCGGAAAGGCCAGCTGCATGTCGGCCAGGCGCATGACCACGGCGTCCACGGCACCGCCCAGGTAGCCGCCGACCAGGCCCAGCGCCGTGCCCAGCACGCCGGCCAGCAGCACGGCGCAGGCCGCGATGAACAGCGAGATGCGGGCGCCAGCGATGGCGCGCGAGAGGATGTCGCGGCCCAGCTGGTCGGTGCCGAACCAGTGCGTGGCCGAGGGCGGCAGGAAGGTGTCGGACAGCGAGATCGCGACCGGATCGAAAGGCGTGACCCAGGGCGAGAACAGCGCCGCGCCGAGCGCGAGCCCGAACACCGCGCAGGCCAGCGCGAGCTGCACCTGCGCAAGCCGGCGTCGGCTGCGCGCGGGCGCGCCGCCCGCGAATGTGGGCTCGGCCGGCGTCTCGGTCAGCACGATGGGGGTGAACTGAAGACCTGCCATGTCAACTCCCCCATGCGTTGCGTGGGCCCTGTAGAGCAAGAGGGCATATCGCCAGGCACTGCTCCGAAGGCCGCGGAGCAGGCCATGCCAGCAGACGCCGCGGAACGGGCTCTGCCCGGCCGCTGGCGGCGCCCCTGGAGGGGGATGGGCTGGCCACACGCAGTGCGCCAGCCAAACGGGGTGGGTTGGTTCTAGCCATAGTGGATGCGCGGATCGATGACGGCATAGAGCAGGTCGACGGCCAGGTTGACCAGCGCGAACACGACGGCCGAGACCGTCACGGCCGCCTGCACCACCGTGTAGTCCAGGTTGTTGATCGAGTCCAGGATCAGCTGGCCCACGCCGGGCCAGGCGAACACGACCTCGACCGAGACCGCGCCGCCCATCAGCACACCGAACTGCAGCGAGACGAAGGTGACGACGGGCAGCAGCGCGTTCTTGAGCGCATGGCGCAGCACGATCACATGCTCGGGCACGCCCTTGATGCGCGCGAACTTCACGTACTCGCTGTGCAGCACGGCCGCCATCGACGAGCGCGTGAGCCGCGCGATGCCGGCCGCCGCATACCAGCCCAGCGCGAACATGGGCAGCGCCATGTGGCTCAGCCCGCCGTAGCCGCCCGTGGGGAACCAGCCGAACTGCAGCGAGAAGACCTTCACGAAGATCAGGCTGAAGAAGAAGGGCGGGGCGGCCTGGCCGAACACCGAGAACAGCTTGCCGAACTGGTCGAGCGCGCCGCCTGGCCACACGGCCGAGGCCACGCCCAGCGGCAGGCCGATGGCCAGCGCGACCGCCAGCGCCGCGAGCGTGAGCTGCAGCGTGGGGCCCAGCGCGCCGGACACAACCTCCAGCGCGGGCTTGGAGAAGCGGTAGGAGTTGCCGAAGTCGCCGCGCGCGAGTTCGCCGACGAAGCTGGCGAACTGCTGCGGCAGCGGCCGGTCCAGGCCCATCTGCTCGCGCAGCACCTGGCGGTCGGCCTCGGTCGCCTCGGGCGGCAGCATGAGGTGGGTGGGGTCGCCGATCGCGCGCACGACCGTGAAGATCAGCGCGACGACCAGAAAGACCGTGAAGAACGACTGCACGAGGCGTCGCAGGATGTAGGAGGCCATGGGAATGCGTGGGGATGGCGTGCGTGGCCGGTGCACGGGGACCGGCTGCGATGTTGGCGGCCAATGTAGGCAGGCGCAGCGCCGCTGCCAACGAAGATTTGGCGATATGCATAGCCGAAAAAGCGGCTTGCCCGGGCGTCCCGCGGCCCGCCAGACTGCGGGCCCTTTGGTACCCGCACTTCTGCACCGCAGTCCCTTCCCATGGCTTTCCCGTTCCGTCCTCTTCTGTTGTCCGCCGCGCTGGCCCTGGCCGCGGCACCCGCCGCCCATGCCATCGGCGGCAAGCCGGCCGTCGACCGCAAGACCGTGGTCGTGGGCATCTTCTCGGACATCGGCAACCTCGACCCGCAGGTGTCCACCACGGTGGACTCGGCGCGCTCGGGCTGGCAGCTGTTCGACACGCTGTACGGCTTCGACATCGGCGGCAACATCGAGCCGCGCCTGGCCACGGCCTACCAGGTCAGCGCCGACGGCCTGCGCTACAGCTTCACGCTGCGCCGCGGTGTGAAGTTCCACGACGGCTCCACGCTGACGCCGGCCGACATCAAGTTCTCGCTCGAGCGCATCCTCGCGCCCGAGACCAAGAGCACGCGCCGGCCGTACTTCGCCGGCCTCATCGAGGGCGTGGACACACCCGATGCGCAGACCGTGGTGATCCGGCTCACACGCCGCGACGGGGCCTTCATCAACAAGGTGGCGGGCTACCTGTACATCCTGCCCAAGGCCTACACCGAATCGCTCAAGACGCCCGAGGCCTTCGCACAGGCGCCGGTCGGCTCGGGGCCGTACCGGCTGGTCTCGCGCGCGATCGGCCAGCAGCTCGTGTTCGAGCGCTTCGACGCCTACTACGGCCCCAAGCCCGAGATCGACAAGCTCGTGTTCCGCGTGCTGCCCGATGCCAACAGCCGCGTCAACGCGCTGCTGGCCGGCGAGGTCGACATCGCCGACGACGTGCGCGCGAGCGACCTCGCGCGCCTGCGCAAGACGCCGGGCGTGGAGGTGCAGAGCGGGCCGGCCGGCAGCCCGCTGCACGTGCGGCTGTACTCCAACGTGCCGGGCACGCCGCTGGCCAAGCGCGAGGTGCGGCTGGCGCTGAACTACGCGATCGACACCGAGGCCATCATCCGCAACGTGATGCACGGCGCGGGCGCGCCGCTGTCGTCCTTCATCTCCAAGGCCTACCCCTATGGCGCGCTGCAGGGCAAGGGCAACCCCTATGGCTACGACCCGGCGCGCGCCAAGAAGCTGCTGGCCGAGGCCGGCTACCCCAACGGCATCGACACCGAGGTGCTGTGCTATTCGGTCTACGAGCGCGCGATCTGCGAGGCCGTGACGGCCTACTGGTCGCAGGTCGGCATCCGCGCCAAGATCAAGGTCATCGACCCCGTGGCCTTCGGCCGGCTCGACAACAACCACCAGAGCGGTCCCATGAACTTCACGCAGTTCGCCAACGCGATCTACGACCCCGTGCACCCGGTGGCCGGCGGCGCGAGCAAGGCCGGCACCTGGTCGGACTACTTCAACGCCGAGGTGGAGGCGCTGCTGGCCCAGCTCGAAGGCGAGGCCGACCGCGCCAAGCGCGATGCGCTGTTCCAGAAGATCGCCCAGATCCTCAACGAGGACGGCTTCGACGTACTGCTGTCCGAGCAGTTCTTCAACATCGCGCGCGACAGCGGCCTGCAATGGGAGCCGCAGCGCGGCGGCAAGTTCTACAACTTCCGCAACGTGCGCTGGAAGTAGACGGCCCGCCGGCCGCGGCCGGCGGGTGCCGCGGCGCTCAGGCCGTGGCGGCAGGTGCCGGCTGCGCAGCCGGCCGGAAGCGCGCGGCCGGATGCCGTTCGGGCAGGCGCGCGCCGCCGGCCGTGCCCAGCTTCTCGCGCAGCGTGCCGGGCGCGTAGGCGGTCTTGTAGCGGCCGCGGCGCTGCAGCTCGGGCACGATGAAGTCGGCGAAGTCCTCGTAGCCGCCCGGCGTGATCGCGTAGCTCAGGTTGAAGCCGTCCACGTCGGTCGCGTCCTGCCAGGCCAGCATCTGGTCGGCCACCTGTTCGGGCGCGCCCACGAAGACCGGGCCGCGCCCGCCGATGCTGTTGTGCAGCGCCATCTCGCGCACGGTCCAGACCCTGTCCGGGTCGGCCGTCGTGAAGTTCTCGATGACGGACTGGATGCCCTCGTCGACCTGCAGGTGCTGGATCGGCGCGTCGGGGTCGTACCTGGAGAAATCGATGCCGGTCCAGCCCGAGAACACCACGAGCGCGGCGTCCGAGCTCGCATAGCGCTGGTAGTCGTGCAGCTTTTCCCGGGCCTCGGCCTCGGTGCGGCCCGTGACGATGGTGGCCATCGAGAAGAACTGCAGGTCCTCGGCGCGCCGGCCCGCGCGCACGGCCTCGGCGCGCGTGGCCGCCACGGTGGGGGCCAGCACCTGCGGGCTGGGCCCGCTCACGAAGATGCACTCGGCATGCCGGCCCGCGAAGCGGCGCCCGCGGCCCGACGAGCCTGCCTGGAACAACAGCGGCGTGCGCTGCGGCGAGGGCTCGGCCTGGTGGATGCCGTCCACACGGAAATGCGTGCCATGGTGGTGCACGGCGCGGATGTGGGCCGGGTCGGCGAACTGGCCGCTCGCGCGGTCGCGCAGCACGGCGCGCTCGTCCCAGCTGCCCTCCCAGAGCTGGTAGACCACGTCCATGTACTCGTCGGCGATGTCGTAGCGCGTGTCGTGCGCGGTGACCTTGTCCAGCCCCAGCGCGCGTGCGCCGCTGTGGCTGTGGCCGGTCACGATGTTCCAGCCGATGCGCCCGCGCGTGAGGTGGTCCAGCGTGGACATGCGGCGTGCGAACACGAAGGGCGGCTCGTGGTTGGCATTGCTCGTGATGCCGAAGCCCAGGTGGCGCGTGGCGTGCGCCATGGCCGAGGCGATCATGAGCGGGTCGAGCTTGGGCACCTGGGCGCCGTAGCGGTAGGCCGCGTCGGCCGAGCCGCCATGGGTCTCGTTGCTGCCGATGCTGTCGGCCAGGAACAGCGCGTCGACGAGGCCGCGCTCCAGCGTGCGCGCGAGTTCGACCCAGTAGTCCAGGTCGGTGTAGCGCAGCGACTGGTCCTCGGGATGGCGCCACAGGCCGGGCGAGTGGTGGACGGGCGACATCATGCCGAAGGCATTGATGCGGATCTGGCGGGGCAGGGCGGGATCTGGGGTCAGGCTCATGGCGGTGGGGACCGGTGCGGGGATGGATTCAGAACAGGCTCAGCTTGGGCAGCGGTTCGCCGTTGATGTGGTGGTTGCCGATGGCGGTGGACTTGTAGACCGTGGGGTTGTGCGAGGCCACGGTGCGCGCATTGCGCCAGTGCCGGTCCAGGTTGTGCGAGCGCTGCGTGGCCGAGGCGCCGCCCACGTCGAAGATCTGGGCGCCCGCGCGCAGCACGAGCTCGTCGACCACGACCTTGGCCTTGGCCGCCTTGAGTGCCGCGCGGTGCGCGTGGTCCTCGGACCAGGCACCGGCCTGCTCGGCGCTGTCCAGCCGGTCCAGCTCTTCGGCCGCGGCCAGCACCAGCGTCTCGGCCGCGAACGCGCTGCTCGCGATCTGGCCCACGATCTGCTGCAGCAGCGGGTCGCGCGCGGGGTTGTCTGCCGCCGCATGGTGGTAGGTGCGCTGGCGGCCGTTGACGAGCGTCACCGCGTCGCGCAGCAGCGCGCGCAGGATGCCCGCGTTGACGGCCGTCAGGTACAGCTGGGGCAGCGTGCTGAAGTAGGTGACGCCATAGCCGATGCCGGGCGCGTCGTAGACCACCTCGTCCTCCTCCACGCGCACCTTGCTGAGGATGGTGGTGCCCGTGCCGG
>DATKFT010000201.1:0-9106 GCA_035544335.1 Pseudorhodoferax sp. | reverse complement strand
GAACAGGCTGTTGAGCCGGCCGCGCGTTCGGCCGACCTGTTCATGGTGCACCGCGATGTGCCGGCCAACACGGTCGAGGAGTTCGTCAAGCTGGCCAAGGCCGATCCGCGCACCTATGCGCTGGGCTCCTACGGCAATGGCACCTCGGGCCATGTCCACTCCGCGATGCTCAACAGCCAGGCCGGGCTGGACCTGTCGATTGCGCACTACAAGGGCGCCGGCCCGCTGCTGGCCGACCTGCTGGGTGGCCAGGTCCGCGCGGCCTTCGTCGACGCGACGACGGCAGCCGCCCAGGTCAACGGCGGGCGCGTCAAGGTGCTGGGCGTGACGGGCGCACGCCGCTCGCCGCTGGCGCCCCAGGCGCCAACCTTCACCGAGCTGGGCTATAAGTCCTTCGAGCCCTACGGCTGGTTCGCGCTGTTCACGCAGGCGGCCACGCCGCCGGCGATCGCCAAGAAGCTGTCCGACGAGCTCATCGCCATCCTGGCCCAGCCCGAGGTGCGCAAGCGCCTGGAGGAGCTGGGCCTGCTGCCGGGCGGCGAGCCGCAGGCCGAGTGGGCCAGGGAGATGCGCCGCGACCTGGAGGTCTGGGGCCGCGTCATCCGCGAGGCCAACATCAAGATCGAGCAGTGAGTGGCCCGCAGGCCGACCCACTGCGCACCGACCATCCGACATCCACCCGAACGACCATGGAAAAGATCCGCTTCGAACAACAGGGCAGCACGGCCATCCTGACGCTGGACGACGCGCCCGTGCGCAATGCGCTGTCGCCCGAGATGCGCGTGGAGGTGGCCGAGGTCGTGGAGCGTGTGCGCAGCGATGCCGCGATCCGCGCGCTCGTGATCACGGGCGCCAACGGGCATTTCTGCTCAGGCGGCGACCTGCGCAACATCGCCAGCGTGGGCCTGGACAACGCTGGCTGGCGCGACCGCCTGCACCTGCTGCACGGCTGGCTGGCCAAGCTGCTGAGCCTGGACAAACCCGTCATCTGCGCCGTGGACGGCGCGGCCTACGGCGCGGGCTTCGGGCTGGCGCTGGCCGGTGACTTCATCCTCGCCACGCCGCGCGCTCGCATGAGCGTGTCCTTCCTGAAGGTCGGCCTGGTGCCGGACTGCGGCATCTTCTACACGCTGCCGCGCGTGGTCGGGCCGCAGCGCGCGCGCGAGCTCATGCTGTCGGCGCGCGAGGTCCAGGCCGACGAGGCGCTGCGCCTGGGGATCGCGATGGAGATCGTCCCGGCCGAGCAGCTGCTGCCGCGCGCGCTGGCGCTGGCCCGGAGCTTCGAGGGCGCCTCGCCCATGGCCGTGAGCCTGATCAAGCGCGCCTGCGCGTCCACGGGCGACCTGGCCGGCCAGCTCAACCTGGAGGCCGACGCCCAGGCGCTGGCCATGGGCTCGCCCGAGCACAAGAGCGCGATCCAGGACTTCCTGCACAAGCGCCCCCCGCGGTTTTCCTGGCCGCAGTAGCGCCGGCCGCGGCACCAGCGCCATTTGGCGTATGGCGCCCGCCTGCCGCGCTGCGAGAATGCGCGGTTTTGCCGTGGGGCGGTGCGCATGGGGCGTCCGCTGTCGTGCGGGCGTGCGGATGCTGATCCATGTGCAGGGCTCTGGGGTGGCTGCTGGTCCTGCTGCTGTGTGCCGGTCGGGCGGGCGCCATGGCCTTGCCTGTGCTGCAGGTCGTGCCGGGCCAGGGGCCGCTCGTGCTGCACGAGCTGGCCGAGGTGCTGGAAGACCCCACAGGCCGGCTCACGCTGGCGCAGGTGCGCGACGCACAGGACGCCGACACGGGACCGCACTTCGAGGCCTCGGCGCGTGGGCTGTCCAGCTTCGGCTTCACGGCCGCGGCCTACTGGTTCCGTTTCACGCTGGACAACCCCGGCCCCGAGGCCTTGCAGCGCCTGCTGGTGCTGCGCACCAACTGGCTGGACACCGTGGACCTGTACGCGCAGGGGGCCGACGGCCAATGGGTGCACCGCCGCTTCGGCGATACCCTGCCGTTCGCCGCACGCGTCTACGACACGCCGCAGTTCCTGATGGACCTGGCGTTGCCGCCGGGCCAGCACCGCTACTACCTGCGGGTCACGAGCGCCCAGGCCTTCATGACGCCCGTGGAGCTCTGGGAGCCGCAGGCCTTCCACGACAGCGACCGGCTGTGGTCGGCCTACTACGGCATGTTCTACGGCATCCTGGCCGTGATGGTGCTCTACAACGCCTTCATCTGGACGTCCACGCGCGACCGCAACTACCTGGCCTACTGCGCCTACCTGCTGTCGTTCTTCCTCATGAACGCCTCCTACAACGGCTTCGCCTACCAGTACTTCTGGCCCGATTCGCCGCGCTGGAGCAACTGGGCCCACACGCCCTTCATCTTCGGCTACCAGGTCGTGGCGCTGTGGTTCTCGATGAACTTCCTGGAGTCGCGCACGCGCACGCCGCGCGTGCACCGGCTCATGCAGGTCTACCTCGCGCTGCTGCTGGCGGCCTGGGCGCTCGTGACGCTGGCGGACAACCCGGTCGCCTACAACGCGGCGCCGGTCTACTTCATCTTCCTGGGCACGCCGCTGATCCTGGCAGCCGGCCTGCGGGCCTGGTTGCGCGGCTACCGGGCCGCGCGTTTCTTCGTGCTGGCCAGCATGGCCAGCCTCACGGGCAGCTTCTTCACGGCGCTGACGGTCAGCGGCCTTCTGCCCTACAACTTCGTGAGCTTCCACGCGGCCGAGTTCGGCATCCTCGTCGACGTGGTGCTGCTCTCGCTGGCGCTGGCCGACCGCATCAACCTGTTGCAGCAGCAGCGCCGCGCGGCACGCATGCAGGCCGCGCGCCAGCGCCAGCGGGCCGCGTTCCAGCTGGAGAAGGCCAACATCCGGCTCGAGCAGCAGGTGCAGGAGCGCACGGCCGAACTCGCACGTGCACGTGACGAGGCCGAGCGGCTGGCGCGCCTGGATGTGCTGACGGGCCTGGCCAACCGGCGTTCGTTCCAGGAGGCGGCCGAGCGCGAGTTCCAGCGCGCGCGGCGCTATGCGCGCCCGCTGTCCGTGCTGGTGTTCGACATCGACCTGTTCAAGCAGATCAACGACAGCCATGGCCATGCGGCAGGCGATGTGGTGATCCGCGCCGTGGCCGACGCGGTGCGCAAGGCCGTGCGCGAGGTGGATGTCGTGGCACGCACCGGCGGCGAGGAATTCGCGGTGCTGCTGCCCGACGTGCATGCGCAAGAGGCGGTGGCCACGGCCGAGCGGCTGCGGCTGCACATCGCGGCCTGGACGGGCGAGACCGCCGGCCAGCCGCTGCATTGCACGGCGAGCTTCGGCGTCGGCGAGATCGCGCCCGCCGACACCGGCTTCGACAACCTGCTGCAGCGTGCGGACTACGCCATGTACCGGGCCAAGCAGGCCGGGCGCAACAGAGTGTGTGCCGCGCCCTGAGTTTTCTCAGCCCGGGATGGTGCCCGGCAGCAGGATGCCGCGGTCCACGTTCTGCAGGTTGGTGTGGCCGCAGAAGGCCATGGTCACGTCCAGCTCCTTGTGGATCACCTGGAGTGCCTTGGTCACGCCGGCCTCGCCCATGGCCCCCAGGCCGTAGGCCATGGCGCGGCCGATCATGGTGCCGCGCGCGCCCAGCGCCCAGGCCTTGAGCACGTCCTGGCCGCTGCGGATGCCGCCGTCCATCCAGACCTCGGTCTTGCTGCCCACGGCCTCGACGATGGCCGGCAGCGCTTCGATGCTGCTGGGCGCGCCGTCGAGCTGGCGGCCGCCGTGGTTGCTGACCACGATGGCGTCGGCACCGGCGTCCACGGCCAGCTGGGCGTCCTCGGGCACCATGATGCCCTTCAAGATCAGCTTGCCGCCCCATTGCTTCTTGACCCATTCGATGTCGGCCCAGGACAGGCGCGGATCGAACTGCTCGTTGGTCCAGGCCGACAGCGAACGCATGTCGGAAACGCCCTTCACGTGGCCCACCAGGTTGCGGAAGGTGCGGCGCTGCGTGCCCAGCATGCCCAGGCACCAGCGCGGCTTGGTCGCCAGGTTGAGGATGTTCTTGAGCGTGGGCCGCGGCGGTGCCGTGAGCCCGTTCTTCAAGTCCTTGTGGCGCTGGCCGATCACCTGCAGGTCCAGCGTGAGCACCAGCGCGCTGCACTTGGCGGCCTTGGTGCGCTCGATCATGCGGGCCATGGCGTCGCGGTCGCGCATCATGTAGAGCTGGAACCAGAACGGCGCCGTGGTGTGCTCGGCGATGTCCTCGATCGAGCAGATGCTCATGGTCGACAGCGTGAACGGGATGCCGAACTTCTCGGCCGCGCGCGCGGCATGGATCTCGCCGTCGGCATGCTGCATGCCTGTCAGGCCCACGGGCGCGATCGCCACGGGCATCTTGGCGGCCTGGCCGACCATGGTGGTGGCCGTGCTGCGGCCTTCCATGTTCACGGCCACGCGCTGGCGCAGCTTGATCTTCTGGAAATCGGCCTCGTTGGCGCGGTAGGTGCCCTCGGTCCAGGAGCCCGAGTCGGCATAGTCGTAGAACATGCGGGGCACGCGCTGTTCGGCCAGCACGCGCAGGTCTTCGATGGTGGTGATGACGGTCATGGCAGGACGTCTGCTCCTTGTTGTTCGCGGCCCACCGGCTGCCTGGCCGGCCGGCGCCGGCCCGCAGTGTCACACAGGGCAGGCATGGCGCGGTGCGGAGCGGTGCCAGCGACTGTAGGCGGACGGCGGGGCGGGGCGCGTGAAATGCGCTGGCGCGGGCATGAAGCTTTTTCAAGCGGCCCGGCATCGCGCGCCGCGATG
Source organism: Pseudorhodoferax sp. (assembly GCA_035544335.1). Lineage (GTDB taxonomy): Bacteria > Pseudomonadota > Gammaproteobacteria > Burkholderiales > Burkholderiaceae_C > Pseudorhodoferax. The sequence continues at coordinate 4,323 of DATKFT010000201.1, read as the reverse complement.
CATGGTCGAAAAAAATGAACGCGGACCGCCTGCCGGTTCCGGATCATGGCCATGAACGGGCCGGCGGCCAGGCCCGGCAAGAACGCAAGGAGACAACGCCAATGCAGCAAGGCATTTCCGCGGGCTGGGCGCGCCGGCACTGGCTGGCCGCCGCCGGCCTGGGGCTGGCCGGCCTGGTCCGGCGCGCGCGGGCCGACAGTTTTCCGAGCAAGCCCATCCGCATCGTCGTGCCCTGGGCGGCCGGCGGCGGCGGCGACGTGGTGGTGCGGCTGCTGGCCGCGCGGCTGGGCGAGCGCATCGGCCAGCAGGTGGTGGTGGACAACCGCGGCGGCGCCACGGGCACCATCGGCAGCGCCGTGGTGGCCAAGAGCCCGGCCGACGGTTACACGCTGGTCTATGCGACCGCGGACTCGCATTCGATCTTCCCCAACCTGCTCAAGCATCCGCCCTACGACGCCCGCCACGACTTCAGCGCGGTGGCGCCGATCGGCTACTTCCAGTTCGGCCTGGCGGTCCATCCCTCGGTGCCGGCCCGGACCGCGGCCGAGCTGCTGGCGCTGGCGCGGCGCGAGAGCCTGAGCTACGGCACCTGGGGCGTGGGCAGCTCGGCCCATGTGGCCATCGAGAGCTACCGGCAGGACCACCGGCTGGACCTGCGCCATGTGCCCTACCAGGGCACGGCCCCGCTGCTGGTCGGCCTGGTCGGCGGACAGCTGCAGGCGGCGGTGCTGCCCATGCAGATCGCCGAGCAGCACATGCGCAGCGGCGGCCTGCGCATGCTGGGCCTCGCGTCGACCGCGCGTGCGCCGAACCAGCCGCAGCTGCCCACGCTCGTGGAGCAGGGCATGGCGCTGGACCTGCGCAGCTGGGTCGGCTTCATGGGACCGGCGCGCATGCCGGCGGATGTGCTGGCGCAGCTGCACCGCGAGATCGGCGCCGTGATCGCCGAGCCCGCCATCCAGGACAAGCTGCGTGGGCTGTATGTGCAGACCGATGCCCAGCCGCAGGCGCAGTACCAGCGCTTCGTCGACGCCGAGTACGCGCGCTGGGCCAAGCTCGTCGGCGAATCGCGCGTGGTCCTCGATTCCTGAAATGAACCCACCCCGCTTGGATGTCTCACGGCGTGTAGCCATCCCATCCCCCTCCCGGGGCCGAGGGCTGCGGCTCCAAGCCTGCCTGCGCAGGCTTGGACAGCCTGAGGAAGCGCTGCCTCTGGCACTGCCGCGGCCCGCAAGGCCCGCCAGCGGCCGGGCAGAGCCCGGGCCAAGGCGCCCGCTGGCATGGCCTGCGAGCCGGTCGGATGTCCTACCGATGGCGCGCGGCGCCGTGGATCACTGAGATGGCTGTCCTCCATCACCCGCTGCCGGTCGTCGGCGACAACCTGAACCGCCCCGAATCCGTGATCGCGCTGGCCGACGGCCGGCTCTATGCCTGCGACCGCGCCTGCGGCGTGGTGCGCGTGGGCGCGCCCCCCGAGGCCGGCGTGCCCGTGGACTGGCCGGCCCAGGAGTTCGTGGCCAACGGCATCGCGCTGCTGGCCGACGGCAGCTTCCTGATCGCCAACGTGGGGCCGCGCGGCGGCGCCTGGCGCCTCGTGGCACCCGGGCGGCTGGCGCCTTTCCTGACCGAGGCCCAGGGCGTGCCGGCCTCCTCGCTGAACTTCCTGTACCCCGACGCGGCCGGCAATGTCTGGCTGTCGCTGTGCACGCAGCACAAGCCGCGCCAGCTGGCGTTCCGCCACGACAACGCCGATGCCGCCATCGGCGTGGTGCGGCCGGGCGGACGCATGGAGATCGTGGCCAGCGGCCTGGGCTTCACGAACGAGCTGCGCGTGGACCCCAGCGGGCGCTGGCTCTACGTGAACGAGACCATCGCGCGCCGGCTGTCGCGCTTCGAGATCCTGGCCGGCCCGCGGCTGGGGCCGCGCCAGCAGGTCTGCCGCTTCGGCCGCGGCACCTGGCCCGACGGCCTGGAGTTCGACGACCAGGGTGGCGTCTGGCTGACCAGCGTGGTCAGCAACCGGCTGCTGCAGGTCCATCCCGACGGCCATTGCCAGGTGCACCTGGAGGACTGCGAAGACGCCGCGATCGACGCCGCCGAGACCGCGTTCGCGGCCGACCGCTTCGGCTTCGAAGAGATCAGCACGGGCCGCCACTACAGTCTGCGCAACCTGTCCAGCCTGGCCTTCGGCGGGCCGGACCTGCGCACGGTCTACCTGGGCAGCCTGTTCCACACGGGCGTCTCGGTCTGGCAGGCACCCGTGGCCGGGCACGCGCCCGCGCACTGGCGCGTGGGCGCGACCGTGATCGATTGACACCACCACAAAAAAAGGAGACGACATGGACCGCAGACAACTGCTGGCCGCCGCCCTGGCGCTGGCCGCCGCCGCGCCGGTGCGTGCACAGGCCTTTCCGGGCCGGCCCATCCGCCTGGTCGTGCCATTCCCGCCGGGCGGCGGCACCGATTTCATCGCGCGCACCGTGTCCACGCGGCTGGCCGAATCCACGGGCTGGACCGTGGTGGCCGACAACAAGGCCGGCGCGGGCGGCACAATCGGCGTGGCCGAGGTCGCCAAGGCCGAGAACAGCGGCCACACGCTGCTGCTGGGTCAGCTCGACAACCTGGGCGTGGCGCCGCTTTTGTACAAGGGCCTGCCCTACCAGCCGCAGCGCGACCTGCAGCCCGTCATCAACGTGGCCGACTTCCCCATCATCTTGCTGACCTCGTCCGCCTCGCCCTACAAGACGCTGGCCGACGTGGTGGCGGCCGCGCGCACGCCGGGCCGCATCACCTTCGCCTCGGCCGGCAACGGCACGGTCTCGCACCTGGTCGGCGAGCTGTTCCAGCTGCGCGCGGGCGCGCAGATGCAGCACATCCCGTACAAGGGCTCGGCGCCCGCGCTCGTGGACGTGCTGAGCGGCCAGGTCACGGTGCTGTCCTCGTCCATTCCCTCGGCGCTGGCCCAGGTGCAGGCCGGCAAGCTGCGGCCGCTGGCGGTGAGCTCGGCGCGGCGCAGCCCCATCCTGCCGGACGTGCCGACCATCGCCGAGAGCGGGTTGAAGGACTTCGACGTCAACGTCTGGTATGCCGTGTTCGCGCCGGCCGGCGTGCCCGCGCCCGTCGTGGCGCAGCTCAACGCCGCGCTGCACAAGATGCTGCAGATGCCCGAGGTCCGCACGGCCATCGGGGCCCAGGGCGGCGAGGTGCGGCCCGGCACGCCGCAGGCGCTGGGCGAGCGCCTGGCCGCCGACATCGCGCAATGGCGCGAGGTGATCGCGGCGGCGAAGATCCAGCTGGAGTGAGGCTTACCCGACGGCCGCGGCCTGGGCCTCGGCCGCGTAGCGCCGCAGCCGCGGGCCGGCGCGCATGACCTGGCCCGGCAGCGGGCGGCCCAGCACGCGCTCGAGTTCGCGCGCGGCCTCGCTGAGCGCGTCCAGGGCGATGCCGGTGTCGATGCCCAGCTGCTCCAGGAGGTGCACGGTGTCCTCGGTGCAGACGTTGCCGGTGGCGCCCGGCGCGAACGGGCAGCCGCCCGTGCCGCCCAGCGCCGATTCGTAGCGCGTGACGCCCAGCGCCAGGCCTTCCATGACGTTGGCCAGGCCCAGGCCGCGCGTGTTGTGGAAGTGCAGCGCCACGGGCAGCTGCGGCACGCGTTCGGCCAGGCGCTGCACGGTGGCGCGCACCAGCGGCGGCGTCGCCATGCCCGTGGTGTCGCCCAGCGTGAGGCCGGCGAAGCCCAGTTCGGCGAACTGGCGCGCGATGGCCTCGACCTGGTCCAGCCCCACATCGCCTTCGAACGGGCAGCCGAACGCGCAGGCGATGGCGCCGTGCAGGCGCATGGGCGCGCCGCGCGCGAGCTCGGCGATCTCGCGCATGTCCTGCAGCGAGTCGGCGATGCTGCGGTTCAGGTTCTTGCGGTTGTGCGTCTCGGAGGCCGACAGGAACACCACGGCCTCGTCGGCGTCGGCGGCCAGCGCGCGCTCCACGCCCTTGCGGTTGGGCGCCAGCACCGACAGCGTGACACCCGGGCGCCGGCGCACGGTGGCCAGCAGTTCGGCCGCGTCGCGCAGCTGCGGCACGGCGCGCGGCGAGACGAAGGAGGTGGCCTCGAAGTGGCGCACACCGGCGTCCATGAGCCGCGCCAGCAGTGCGACCTTGGTCGCGGTGGGCACGAATTCGGTCTCGGACTGCAGGCCGTCGCGCAGGCCGACTTCGGTGATGCGGACCTGGGTGGGGTAGGTGGGGTGGTGGGGGGCGGTGGGCACGCGGGTCTCCTCTGCCGGGCGGTGCGGCCAGCATAGCGGCGCGGGCCGGCGCAGGCTT
>DATKFT010000200.1:0-6443 GCA_035544335.1 Pseudorhodoferax sp. | reverse complement strand
TGCAGCTGGCCGAGAGCGCCCGGGCCTATGGCGCGCTGGGCGAGGCCGCGCGCTTCGGCATCGTGCTGATCGAGGCCGGGCCGCGCCTGCTGCCCGGTTTTCCTGAAGAGATTTCCGAAGCCACGCGCCTGCGCCTGCAGGCCCTGGGCGTTTCGGTGATCGTCAACGGCCGCGTGCAGTCGGCCAGCGAAGAGGGGTTCGTGCTGGCCAGCGGCGAGTTCGTCCCCGCAGGCCTGCGCGTCTGGGCAGCGGGCGTGAAGGCCCCGGCCTTCCTGGCGCAGCTGGGACTGGAGACCACGCAAGGCAACCAGCTCAAGGTCAACGGCCAGCTGCAGACCAGCGACCCCCATGTCTACGCCGTGGGGGATTGCGCCAGCTTCACCCTGCCCGGCGCCAGCGTGCCGCTGCCGCCCACCGCCCAGGTGGCGCACCAGCAGGCCCGCTATCTGGTGGAGACGCTGCCGCGCCTGCTGAAGGAGCCGGGTTTCCGTCCCGAAGGCTTTGCCTACCGCGACTTTGGCGCCCTGGTGTCATTGGCCCATTACGACGCCTATGGATCGCTGGGCAAATTCGGCCTGTTCAACGGCGGCGTGATCCGCGGGCGCATGGCCATGCTGAGTCACATCATGCTGTACCGCTCGCACCAGGCCCGCATCTACGGCTTTTGGCGCGGCGGGCTGCTGTGGCTGATTGATCTGATGAATTCGCGCCTGCGCCCGTCGATCCGGCTGGACTGAGCGGCCGGGCCCGGCATCAAAGCAGCCCCTCGATGGGCAGCCAGCCCAGCACGCGCAGCATCAGGCGCTTGAATGCACTGCTGCCGGGCTCGGTGGTGGTGGTGAGCGGCGCAGGCGGCGTGCCGCTTTCCGTGGTCCAGCTCAGGCGGCCCTGTGCATCGATCTGCACGTGGTAGGCGGTGGACGGCAGGCTCTGGTCGAGCATGCGGCTCATCTGCGAAGCCATCTCGGGGCTGTCGATCAGCAGGCCCATCTCGGTGTTGAGGTGGGCCGAGCGCGGGTCGAAGTTGAACGAGCCCACGAACAGGCGCTGGTGGTCCACCACGAAGGTCTTGGCGTGCAGGCTCTCGGCCGAGCTGCTGCCCAGGCGCCGCTTCTCGCCCGTGTCCTGGTCGCCCGACTGGCGCCGCATCTCGTACAGGCCCACGCCCGCGCGCAACAGCGGCGCGCGCCAGCGCACGTAGCCGGCATGCACGACGGCGACGTCGGTGGCCTCCAGCGCGTTGGTCAGGATGTCCACCTCGACGCCGCTGGCGGCGAGCCGCTCGAACAGCGCCGTGCCGCGCGCGGTCGGCACGAAGTAGGGCGAGACCAGCTTGAGCGAATGCGCGGGCGCCTCGACCAGCCGCGCCATGCGCATGAACATGAGGTCCTCGTCGGCGGCCTGGCCCAGGCCCTTGGCCGGGTCGTCGCTGACCAGTTCCACGGGCGCCCAGTGCAGCGGCAGCCGCGCGCCGAGCAGCTCGGCGACGAAGGGCGACTGCGCCACGGCGTCCAGGTAGGCGCGCGTGCCCTCGGGCAGCGCGTCCAGCGTCTTGGGCGCAGGCGGCGCCGCGTCGCGCAGCAGCGTGCTGCCCTGCAGCAGCAGCGCCAGCGGGTAGGCCGAGGCACTGGCCCAGTAGCGGTCGAAGTCCTCGGACACGGCCTGCACCACGGGGCCGATGGCCAGCACGTCCAGGTCCACGAACAAGGTGTCGATCTCGGCGCCGAAGTACTCGTCGCCCACGTTGCGCCCGCCGACCACGGTGGCCTGGTTGTCGGCCGTGAACGACTTGTTGTGCATGCGCCGGTTGGCGCGCCCGAAGTCGGTCAGGAAGCCCAGCGGCTTGAAGCGCCGCTGCACGAAGGGGTTGAACAGCCGCACCTCCAGGCCCGGGTGCGCGTCCAGCGCGGCCAGCGTCGCGTCCAGGCCACCGCTGCCCAGGTCGTCCAGCAGCAGGCGCACGCGCACGCCGCGGTCGGCTGCGCGGCGCAGCGCATCGAACAGCAGCCGGCCCGACATGTCGTTGCGCCAGATGTAGTACTGCACGTCCAGCGTGCGCTCGGCCGCCTCGGCCAGCAGCACGCGCGTGGCGAAGGCATCGCGGCCCTGGTCGAGCAGGAACACGCCGGACTCGCCCGGCGCGTGCCGGGCGACCTCGGCCTGCACGGCGCGGCCCAGCCGCGTGTCGGCCGTGTCCGGGTCCAGCCGGCTCTCGCTGCGGCCCTGCAGCGGCGGCAGCTGCGCGCAGCCCGCCAGCGTCAGCAGGCTGGCGAGCCAGGCCATCCAGAGCGAGGGGAGCGAGCGGCGTGCAAAAGGCATGGGCGTGGCGACCGGCGTTGGCCGCCACTGTAGCGGCTTTGGCGGCCCCGTCAGCCGGCGCGGCGTTCGCGCACGAGCAGCACGGGCACGGGTGCGATGCGCGCGAGCTGCTCGGCGTCGCTGCCGATCAGCAGGCGGTCCACGCCGCGGCGCCCGTGCGTGCCGAGCACGATCAGGTCGGCGCCCAGCCGCGTGGCCTGCGCGGCGATGAGCTCGGACACGCGCTCGCCGCGGCTTTCCAGCAGCGTGGTGCGCACGGCCACGCCCTGGGCGGCCAGCAGCGCGGCAGCCTGGTCCAGGATCTGCTGGCCGGCCTTCAGGAAGCGCGGCCGGATGTCGGCGATGTGCACGGCCGGCGGCTCGAAGCCCGTGATGTGCTCCATGGCGTCGACGATGTGCAGCAGCTGCACGCTGGCGCCGCTGAGCCGGGCCAGCACCAGGGCTTCGTCCAGCGCGAGCTGCGCCGTGGCACTGCCGTCCAGCGGCACGAGAAGGGTCTTGTACATGTTCAAAGCTCTTTCGGGGACAGGGTGGTGGTGGGTGCGGCGAGCAGGCGCTGGGCGTGCCGCGCCGCGATCCACTCTTCGTTGGTGGGCTCGACGGCCACGCGCACGCGGCTGGCGGGGTCCGAGATCAGCGCCGCGTGGCTGGCGTTGGCCTGCGTGTCCAGTGCCACGCCCAGCCAGGCCAGGCCCGCGCAGATGCGCTCGCGCAGCACCTGGCTGTGCTCGCCGATGCCGGCCGTGAAGACCAGCATGTCCAGCCCGCCCAGCACGGCCGTGAGCGCACCGATCTCGCGCACCACGCGGCGCACGTACAGCTGCAGCGCCAGCGCGGCGCGCGGCGCATCGGCCTCGCGCGCCAGCAGCACGCGCGGGTCGGACGAGATGCCCGAGACGCCCAGCAGGCCCGACTCGTGGTACAGCACGCGGCCGACCTGCTCCAGCGTGAGCTTTTCGATCTCCATGAGGTAGAGCACGGCGCCGGGGTCCAGCGCACCCGTGCGCGTGCCCATCATGAGCCCATCCAGCGCGGAGAAGCCCATGGTCGTGGCCTGGCTGCGCAGCTCCTGCATCGCGCACAGGCTGGCGCCCGAGCCCAGGTGCGCGACGATGGTGCGCCCGCGCGCGGCCGCGCCATGGCGCTGGTCCAGCGCCACGGCCATGTACTCGTAGGACAGGCCGTGGAAGCCGTAGCGGCGCAGCCCGCGCTCGTAGGCCGCGTAGGGCAGGGGCAGCAGCTGCTCGAGCAGCGGCACGGTGTGGTGGAAGGCCGTGTCGAAGCAGGCCACCTGCGGCAGCCGCGGCTGCTCGCGCAGCAGGATCTCCATGGCCTCCAGCGCAAAGGGCTGGTGCAGCGGCGCCAGCGGCACCAGGGCCTTCAGGTCGGCCAGCACCTGTGCGTCCACGCGCACGGGCGCGAAGTACCTGGCGCCGCCGTGCACCACGCGGTGGGCCACGGCCGCGATGGGCCGCCCGTCCAGCCAGCGCAGCACCTCGTCCCGGATCAGCTGCAGCGCCGACGCATACGGGTGCGTGCTGCCCAGCGCGGCGGGCCGCACGGGCACCGTGCTCGCGCCGAAGTCGGGCTGCGGGCCGCCGATGCCCTGCACCTTGCCGTTCCAGGCCGGCGTGCGGCCCGGGTCGGCCGCGTCGAACACGCCGAACTTGATGCTGGACGAGCCGCAGTTCAGCACGACGATGAAGGAAGCGGGTGCGCTCATGGCGTCACCTCCGTGGTGTGGTGTGCATGCACAGGCGGCGGGGTCGGTGACCCACCGCCATTCGCGCGGCCGGCTATCCCCGCTGCGCGGGGCCCCTCGGCGGGTGCGCTCATGGCGTCACCTCCGCAGTGTCGTGCGCTGGCGTGCGCCGTTGGGGTCGGTGACCCGACGCCCTTCGCGCTGCCGTCGATCCCCGCTGCGCGGGGCCCCTCGCCGGGTGCGCTCATGGCGGGTTGCTCCTGTAGTGCTGCGCCAGCAGCACGGCGATGGCGCAGGAGGCGATGCGGGTCTCGCGGCTGTCGGCGCGGCTGGTCAGCACGATGGGCACCTTGGCGCCCAGCACCACGCCGGCCGTGGCCGCATCGCCCATGTACTCGAGCTGCTTGGCCAGCATGTTGCCGCTCTCCAGGTCAGGCACCACGAGCACGTCGGCCTGGCCGGCCACGGGCGAGACGATGCCCTTGGTGCGCGCCGCGGCGGCCGAGACCGCGTTGTCGAAGGCCAGCGGCCCGTCCAGCACGGCACCGGCGATCTGGCCGCGCTCGGCCATCTTGCACAGCGCGGCCGCGTCCAGCGTGGCGGGCATGGCCGGGTTCACGGTCTCCACGGCCGCCAGGATGGCCACGCGCGGCTCGGCCACGCCGATCGCATGGGCCAGCGTGATCGCGTTGCGCACGATGTCGGCCTTGTGTTCCAGCGTGGGCGCGATGTTGATGGCCGCGTCGGTGATGATGAAGGGCCGCGGGTAGGCCGGTGTCTGCATCACGAAGCAGTGCGAGAGCCGGCGCTTGGTGCGCAGGCCCGCGCTGGCGGCCAGCACGGCGCTGACGAGTTCGTCGGTGTGCAGGCTGCCCTTCATGAGGGCCTGCACCTCACCCTGGCCGGCCAGCTCGGCCGCGCGCGCGGCGGCCGCGTGGCTGTGCGGTACGTCCTCGATGGCGATGCCCCTGAGGTCCAGGCCGGCGGCCGCGGCCACGGCCTCGAGCTTGGCACGCGGCGCCACGAGCAGCGGCTCGATGAGGCCGGCCGCCTGCGCGTCCAGCGCGCCGCCCAGGCTCAGCGCGTCGCAGGGGTGGACCACGGCCACGCGGATCGGCCCCAGCGGGCGCACATGCTGCAGCAGCCGCGGCAGGCCGTCGGCCGTGCGCAGCCGCACCTCGGGCAGCGCGGTGGCCGGCCGCTCGATCTTCTCGGCCGGCGCCAGCACCTGGGCCTCGCCGTCGATGACGGTCTCGCCATGCTGGTTGGTGCAGCGGCAGTCCAGCGTGACGCGCTGGCGCTGCGGCTCCAGCGCGCTCACGGTGACCGCGATCTCCAGCGTGTCGCCCACGCGCACGGGCCGCTTGAAGTGCAGCGTCTGGCCCAGGTAGACCGTGCCGGGGCCGGGCAGGCGCGTGCCCAGCACGGCCGAGATCAGCGCGCCGCCCCACATGCCGTGCGCGACCACGCCCGCAAAGCGCGTGGAGGCCGCGTACTCGGCGTCCAGGTGGGCCGGGTTCACGTCGCCCGAGAGCACGGCGAACAGCGCGATGTCCTGCTGCGTGAGCGTGCGCACGATGCGTGCGCTGTCGCCCAGCGCGAGCTCCTCGAAGGTGCGGTTGCGCAGCATCTGGGGGCTGGCGGTGCTCATCTGACCCGCCTCCCGAAGGCGGCGTCGCTGAATTTCTGCATACTTCTCCTTTCGCGGCGGCTGCTGCCGCCTCTTGCCTTGTCCTGCCGTTCATGCATACCGTCGAAACCGTGCTGCTGGTGCTCCTGCTCGGAGCGCTGACCGGCATCGCGGCGCGCTACATGCGCGCCATCCCCTTGCCCCTGATCCAGACCGCGCTGGGCGCGGCGCTGTCCTGGCCGCAGCAAGGCCTGCACATCGCCTTCGATCCCGAGCTGTTCCTGCTGCTGTTCATCCCGCCGCTGCTGTTCGCCGACGGCTGGCGCATCCCCAAGCGCGAGTTCTTCGCGCTGCACCGGCCGATTCTGCGACTCGCGCTGGGCCTGGTGCTGTTCACCGTGGTCGGGCTGGGTTATCTCATCCACTGGATGATCCCCGAGATCCCGCTGACCGTGGCCTTCGCGCTGGCCGCCGTGGTCTCGCCGACCGACGCGGTCGCCGTCTCGGCCATCACGCGCAACCTGGGCATGCCGGCCAAGACCATGCATGTGCTGGAAGGCGAGTCGCTGCTCAACGATGCCTCGGGCCTGGTGGCGCTCAAGTTCGCGGTGGCCGCCACGCTGACCGGCGCCTTCTCGTGGGCCGATGCGGGCAAGGAGTTCCTGTGGGTCGCACTGGGCGGGCTGGCGGTGGGCGCGGGCCTGGGCTGGGCCTTCGCCGTGGGCCGCGAGACCGTCACGCGGCGCGTGGGCGACGTAGCGGCCACGCAGATGGTGCTGCTGCTCGTGCTGC
>DATKFT010000199.1:0-2444 GCA_035544335.1 Pseudorhodoferax sp. | reverse complement strand
TCGAAGAAGCCCGCCAGCTCCACGCCGGAATAGGGCATGCCGCGCACGCGGCGCGCCAGCGCCAGGCCCTGGGCGTTCATGCCCACGATCACGGCTTTGCGCGGCGGTCCGCGCAAGGCCATCACGGCGGGGGCCAGCCGGCGCAGCAGCCGGTGCGCGGTGATCTGCGATGCGGGCGCCAGCCACAGCCAGGCCAGCAGCGCGTCGGCATCGAACTCGTCGACATAGCCCGTGGCAAAGCCCGTGACCAGCAGCAAGGTGGCCACCGAGAGCCAGTTGATCAGGATGTGGCCGGCGAGCCGGCGCAGCGAGGAGCGCAGGTGCGAGCTGCCCGGGTAGGTCATCGCGAACACGATGACCGACAGGATGGTGTATTGCGGCGGCAGGCCGCCTTCGTGGTAGAGCGCCAGCCCCCACAGCGTGAGCACCAGCATGCCCGGATCGATCAGGGCCTCGATGAAGCCGATCGGGTGTTCCTTGCCCAGCGTGCTGCGGATCGCATCGGGGTCGCCGGGGTGCAGCGCGGCCTGGCCGACGACGGTGCTATCCATGGACATGGTGGTGGCTTTCTTTGAACACCGACACGGCCTGCGCGCGGTTGTAGACGTCCAGCTTCTTGAAGATGCGCTGCAGGTGGTTCTTCACCGTGTAGCCGCTGATCTGCAGGATGCTGCCGATCTCGTGGTTGGTCTTGCCCATCTGCACCCACTGCATGACCTGCAGTTCGCGCTCTGTCATGCCGATCTCGGGCGGCGCCGTGCCGTGTCCGTTGATGCGGCCATCCGTCACCGTGATCAGCGTGCCGCCGCCACCGCCACCACCGGGGTGCAGCTGCATGCCCACCTTGCGCAGCGCGGTGTCGATGTGGGGCAGCAGCACGTCCAGCGCTTCCTTGGCATCGCTGTCGGGCATGGCCTGGCGGCTCAGCACGACGTACAGCGCGTCCTGCTCGTCGCGCCGGTCGCGCAGGCCGTGCACGAGGGCCGAGCGCATGGGTTGGACCGGGTCGCTGAAGGCATGGCCCGCGAAGGTCCCGCTCAGGCGGTCGGCATGGGTCGCGAACGGCTGCTTGAGTACGGCCCAGCGCGTGAACAGTTCACGCATGCGCAGCGTGAGCGTGCCGCGGTGGGCCTGGGCCGTGCGCACGCCGCGCAGTGGCGACACGATGTCGTAGCGCAGCTGGCCGCGCCCGAAGTCGCCCCAGGCCGCGATGAGCACATCGTGGGGCAGGAAGTGCTGGAAGCCGCCCTGGAGCCACTTGAACAGGTCCAGGTGGGTGCGGATGTCGGCGATCTCGGCCAATACCTTGAGGCATCGGTCTCGCTCGTCGTTCGAAAGGCCGCTGAGAAATGGCATCGCGTCGCTCCGTGCAAGGCACAAGTGCTGGGATGTGGGGCGGTCGGAGATGCGCGCGGGCGCTTGCCATGCAAGCGGTGCCCGTGCGCCGGTTCCGGCGTCCCGGCGGATGTCCCCTGCAACCTCTTGGGGCTGTGGTGTGCTGAAGCCGGCGCCGCGCAGTCTGACAACGTGTCCGCGTTGGCACGGGGGCCGGGTGCGCGCAGGCGGTGAACGCCTGGGCGAGCACTACGCAATCGCGTCGTCATGACCGTGAGAAATACACGGTGAGGGCGCCGAGGCTAGCGAGTTTTGCTATTGCATTCGGACCAGGGCCATGCTAACGGCAGAACCTGTAACACCCCTGTCAGCGGCTGTTTTGCATGTAACAAACTTCTGTGCCAAAAGTGGGCTAATTCCGTGTCGGATTGGTCTGGAAAGTTGGCGAGTGGCGAGGCTGCGGCGCCGCCGCGCCGCAGCTCATTCGCCTGGATGCTGCGCGTGCGCGGCGTCGGGCACCTGCCACCAGCCGCCCAGGGCCTGGTACAGCGCCACGGTGTGGGTGTAGCGCGCGGCCTGCGCCTGCACGAGCGTGAGCGCCGCACTCTGATGGGCCTGCTGGGCGAGCAGCCCATCGGCCTGGGAGGCGGCGCCCAGTTCGCGCTGACGGCGCACGATGGCCAGGCTTTTGCGCGCCGCGGCTTCGGCGGCGCTGGCCGCGTGCAGCGTCTGGGCGCCGCCGACGATGGCCTGCAGCGTGTCGGCCGTGTTCTGGAATGCGGTCAGCACCGTGCTGCGGTACTGCGCCTGCGCCTGCGCGTACAGCGCCTGCGCCGCGCGCTGCTGGTGCGCCAGTGCGCCGCCACGAAACAGGGGCTGCAGCAGGTCGCCACCGATCGACCAGGCCCCGTTGCCGCTGCGAAACAGCTGCGAGATGCCGAGCGCCGAGCTGCCCAGCGTGGCCGTCAGCGTGAGCTGGGGCAGGCGCGCGGCGGCGGCCACGCCGACCTGCGCGCTCGCGGCATGCAGCTGGGCTTGCGCCGCGCGCACATCGGGCCGCTGTTCGACCAGGCGCGCGGGCAGGCTCAGCGGCAGCTCCAGCGGCAGCT
>DATKFT010000198.1:0-11024 GCA_035544335.1 Pseudorhodoferax sp. | reverse complement strand
GAGCACGGCGCCCGCCGCGCCCGACACACTGGCCGCGCTGCGGCTGGCCACCGCGCAGTGCCGTGCCTGCCCGATTGGCCAGCATGCCACGCAGGCCGTGCATGGCGAAGGCCCGCTCGGCGCGGCGCTGATGCTGGTCGGCGAGCAGCCCGGCGACCAGGAAGACCTGCGCGGCCAGGCCTTCGTGGGCCCGGCCGGCCAGCTGCTGCGGCGCGCACTCGCGCAACTCGGCTGGCCGCCCGATGCGCTGTACCTCACCAACGCCGTCAAGCATTTCAAGTACGAACTGCGTGGCAAGCGCCGGCTGCACAAGACCGCCGGGCAGAAGGAGGCCGCGGTCTGCAGCCAGTGGCTGGCGCATGAGATCGCCCTGGTGCGCCCGCGCGCCGCGGTGGCACTGGGCGCCACGGCCGCGCGCGCGCTGCTGGGCCAGGCCGTGGCGATCGGCGAGACCCGCGGCCAGTGGCTGCGCCGCGCCGACGGCCTGCGCGTGCTCGTCACCTGGCACCCGGCCGCACTGCTGCGCATGGACGGGCCCGACCCCGATGCGGTCTTCGCGGACTGGCTTGCCGACCTGGCCCAGGCCACGCCTATCATGGCCGGCCATGAAGAACCTGCTGATCGTGCACCACAGCCTGACCGGCGGCACGGCGCAGCTGGCGCAGGCCGCGCTGCGCGGCGCGCAATCTGAAAGCGGCGTCGCCACGCGCCTGCTGCAGGCCGTGCAGGCCGGCCCCGAGGACCTGCTGGCCAGCGATGGCTACCTGTTCGCCTGCCCCGAGAACCTGGCCGCGATCGCAGGTCTCATGAAGGACTTCTTCGACCGCTGCTACTACCCCGTGCTGGACCGCATCCAGGGCCGGCCCTATGCCGTGCTCGTCTGCGCGGGCAGCGACGGCAGCAACGCCGCGCGCCAGATCGCGCGCATCGCGACCGGCTGGCGGCTCAGGGCGGCCGCCGAACCGCTGATCGTCTGCACCCACGCGCAGACCCCCGCGCAGATCCTGGCGCCCAAGCAGATCGACGCGGCCGGCCTGCGCCAGGCCGAGGAACTCGGCGCCGCACTGGCTGCCGGGCTGGCGCTGGGCGTGTTCTGAGAACCGTGTTCAGCGGGCCGGCACGACATTGGCCCGGCCATCGCGTGTGGGCACGGGGTCGGACGAGGTCGGCGGTGTCGGCGCGCCTTCGGGCGTGAGCACGGTGGCGCGGCCATCCGGCGTGGTCTGGGGAATCTCGGGCGGCGGCCCGCCACGTGCCGCATCGCGCCGACGGCCGGCCTCGCGCACACAGGCCTCGCGGGCCGGGGCCGACAGCTTGCCGGCATTGCAGATCGCCAGGTCGCTCTCATACACCTGCTCGACCAGGCCGGGCTGGGCCCAGGCCGGTCCCGCACCGTTCAGCCATGCGGCCAAGACGGCGCTGAACAGGCAGGGACGCAGGAAGGAAGGCATGGGCCCATGCTGCTGCGCCGCGCCCTGCGCGCTTGTGGGCAGGCGCCGCGCCCGCGCGTCGGCGGTCTCCGATCCCGGCGGTCCCAACGGCCTCAGGCCGGCGTCGGGCGCTGCTGTTCGTAGAAGCAGCGCACGCGCGCGCTGGGCGCCAGGTAGGCGCGCGCGGCCGAGGGCAGCTGCGCCGCGCGCAGGCTGCGCCGGATGCCGAGTTCGGGCGCCGTTTCCAGGTCCAGGACCAGCGCCTGCTCGGGCGCCACGGCGCTGTCGTGCACGAGCACGCGCGGGCGCAGCGGCCGCGTGGAGTTGACCGACACCACCATCGCATAGCGCTCGTTGACGAGCTGCACGATGGAGCCCGGCGGGTACACCCCCATCATGCGGATGAACGCACCCAGCACCTCGCCGTCGAAGCAGGCCTTGTGCAACGCGAAGATCCGCGCCAGCGCCTCGTGCGGCGTCAAGGCCTGCGCCAGCAGCGGCGGATTGCAGAGCCGGTCGTAGCGGTTGACCAGCGCCAGCACCTTGCCGCCCGTGCCCATCTCGGCGCCGCGCAGGCCGGCCGGAAAGCCCGAACCGTCGGCCATCTCGTGGTGCTGCGCGATCGCCTCCAGCGCGTCCTGCGGCAGGCCCATGCGCCGACCCAGCTGCACGCCCGCCTGCACGTGGCTGCGGTACAGCAGCTGCGCGTCCGGGCCCAGGCGCTCGTCGTCCAGCCGCACGCGCTCGGGCAGGTTCTGCTTGCCCAGGTCGTGCAGCAGCGCGGCCAGGCCCAGCGTGGTCAGGTCCTGGGCCGGCAGGCCCAGCGCGCGCCCGAGCAGCAGGGCCAGCACCATGACCTGCACCGGGTGCGCGGCCTGCAGCTCGCCAGCCCCTTCGGACAGCAGCCGGATCGTGGCCTCGCCGTCGACCAGGATCTCCGCCACGCAGCCGGCCACGAGCGCCAGGCACTGCTCGCGCATGGGCACGGGCCGCACGGCAGCCTCGTCCAGCACCCGCTGGTACAGCTGCATGGCTTCGCCGAACCGGCGCTCGCAGCGGCGCAGGCTGCTCTGCTGGATCAGCAACTGCTGGCGGCGCTGGTCGCACAGGGTCTGGGCCTCGGCGTGCAGCCGGTCGCGCGCGCCGGGCTGCGCCCGCATGCCGGCCGGCCCGCGCGCCGCCGCGCCCGCACCGGCCAGGTCGCCGAAGCCCTCGGCCTGCTCCGGCGGATCGCTTTGGTCGGGGAAGTAGCGCACCTGCGAAAGCCCCAGCGCACGGATGGTGCGGATCTGGTCGTCCGAGGCGATCTTGAAGCGCCCCCGCGGGAACGGGTGGTCCATCCAGCCCATGTCCAGCGCGATGAACAGCCCGCGCCGCAACTGACCGACGTCGATCAGATGCGATGGGGCTTCATCCATGGCGGCGTGGCGAACGGCTGGGCATCAAGCCATTATGTCCCCAGCATTTCGCCTGCCGGCAGGGGCGGCGGCAGCGCGGCCACCGTGCGCGTTGCGCGGCCCGGGCCACCGGCGCCGGTGTCGCCGTGGCTTGCGAGCTGGAAGCGCTCGACCGCCCGCTGCAGCGCACCGGCCTGCGACTGCAGGCTGCCGGCCGCGGCGGCCGCCTGCTCGACCAGCGCAGCGTTCTGCTGCGTCATCTGGTCCAGCTGCAAGATGGACTGGTTCACGTCGTCGATGCCCTGGCTCTGCTCGGTCGACGCGGCCGTGACCTCGCCGATGATGTCCGACACGCGTTGCACGCTGGCCACGATCTCGCCCATCGTGGCGCCCGCGTCCTGGACCAGCGCCGCGCCGGAGCCCACGCGTTCCACATTGGCGCCGATCAGGACCTTGATCTCGCGCGCGGCCGCGGCGCTGCGCTGGGCCAGCGAGCGCACCTCGCTGGCCACGACCGCGAAGCCGCGCCCCTGCTCGCCGGCCCGCGCGGCCTCCACCGCCGCGTTGAGCGCCAGGATGTTGGTCTGGAACGCGATGGCGTCGATGACGCCGATGATGTCGCCGATCTTGCGCGAGCTGGCGCTGATCTCCTCCATGGTGTGCACCACCTGGCGGACCAGTGCGCCGCCCTTTTGCGCCACGCTGGCCGCCGAGCCGGCCAGCGCATTGGCCTGCCGCGCCGCATCGGCGCTCTGGTGCACGGTCTGGGTCAGCTGCTGCATGTGGGCCGAGGTCTGCTCCAGCGAGCCGGCCTGGCGTTCGGTGCGCTCGGACAGGTCCTGGTTGCCGGCTGCGATCTCGCGCGAGGCCACGCCCATGGCGTCGGTGCCGCCGCGCACGTTGGCCACGATGGCCGCGAGGCCCTGGGCCATGTCGCGCACCGCGGCCAGCAGGCTGGCATCGGCACCGTGCGCCACGGTGATGCGCTGCGACAGGTCGCCCTCGGCCATGTGCCGCATCACGTCGCGCGCGTACTGCGGTTCGCCGCCGTGCTGGCGCCAGATGTTGGCGATCAGCAGCCACGAGCCCAGCGCCAGCACGGCCACCACGAGCAGCGCACTGCCCACGGTCACCCAGACGCCGGCGCTCACGCCGCGTTCGGCCGCCTGCAACCGGTCGTCGAAACCGGCGCGCGCCTGCTCGCGCACCGCGCCCAGCGCGGTCTCCAGGCGCTTGAGCGCGGCCTGCATGCGCGGGATCGCACCGGCCTGGTCGCCCTGCTTCATGCCCAGGAACAGCTGGGCGGTCTCCACCGCCGCCGCGTAGTAGGCCTCGAAGTCGCTCTCGAGCTGCTGGCCCGCCTGTGCCTTGCCCGCGATCGCCTTGATCTGCGCCAGCGTCTGGCGGATCGCGGCGGCGCGCTCGGCGGCCTCGTCCAGCCGCTTCCTCTCGCCCTCGGCCACCGCGCTCTGCACGGTGTTGCCCAGCCCCTCGAGCTGGCTGGCCAGGCGGTTGGACGCGTCCAGATAGGGGTAGGCCACGCCGCCCACATCGTGGATCGCACCCGAGGTCCGCGTGGCGTAGAACAGCACGACCGCGATGCCCAGGCCGAACAGCAGCGCGGCCATCACGGGCAGCAACGCAATGCGGGTCTTCAAAGTCATTCCAGCCTCCAGACCGGTGCCCCGTGCCTGGACGGGGACAGCCGGGCAGCACAGTCAATCGACGCTCAACACCACCTTGACGGAGCCGTCCACGGCCGACTTCTCGATGTAGCCGATGGCGTCCGGGTTGCCGGCCACGAAGCTCTTGACGTCCGCCGCGCTGGCCAGCTCCTTGGGCGGCGTGGCCTTGCCCGAGAACACCAGGCGCGACCAGCCGGCCTTGACCTGGGCCGAGGACTTGCCGGTCACCTTGGTGTAGAACTGCTCGCGCACCGCCGCGCTCTCGGGCAGGTCCGCCGCCGCCGCGGCCGCACCGCCAGGCAGCTGGTTGCTCTTGCCCAGGAAGATGCTGGCCACCTGCTCGGCCGTCATCGCGCCCGTGCCGCTCTTGGCCCCGACCACCACGGCCACCTGGGCCTGGGCCGTGGACGCCATGGCCGCCGCAGCCGCCAGCGCCAGCAGCGCCCCATGTCTGAATGCGTGGGTCATCTTGCGCCCTCCTTCAGAACACGAAGTCCACAGCCAGGCTGTAGACGTTGACGCGCTGGTCCGAGAAGCCGGGCTGGACGTTGTAGAACTGGCCCGCGCCCGTGGTCTTGATGCTGTCGAACTGGGCCTTGACGGCCACGTTGCGCCAGGCGTCCCAGCGCACGCCCAGGCCCGCGGTCTTTTGCGGCGTGCTCTGCAGCGACAGCGCGCCGTCGACCACGGCGCGCAGCGGCAGCCCGCCCAGCACCAGCCCGGCCGGGATGGTGTTGTTCACGTTGCTGCTGTCGGTCTTGAGCCGCGACAAGGTGGCATAGGGCGTGAACTGGCCCACGCGGTAGCCCAGCGTGGCGTACCAGCCCGTGGTGTCGGGAATGAAGGTCTTGGTCTTGCGCTTGGTGTACTCGGCCATCGCCACCCAGTTGCCCTGGTCGTAGCTCAGGCCGATGCCGCTGAAGCTGGCGCGCTTGTCGTTCGGATCGAGCTCGTTGCCCACGCTGGCGAACGGCGTCTGGCGCAGCACGCCCACGAGCTGGTTGACCGAGGCCGAATGCACCGTGAGCTTGCCCACCACATGGCCCAGCCGCAGGTTCAGGCCGTCGATGAGCTCGACGGTGGCGTTGAGGCCGAACAGCGCATCGATCTCGACCCTGGTGCCCTCGACCGTGGACGAACTCTTGCCGCCGATGGCCTGCAGCGTCAGCGTCTTGCCGGCCACGCTGCTCTGCCAGCTCAGGTCGGCACCGTCGAAATGGCTGACCGGCACCTGGCCGTAGACATCGATGGGTGGGCGCAGCCAGGTGTTGGCATAGCCCACGTCGCGGAAGTCCGACACCGCGAAGAACGGTCCCCCCATGCGCCCGGCCCGCAGCGCCAGGCCCGGCGTGGCCTGCCACTTGGCGAAGGCCCATTCGATCTGGGGCGAGAAGCTGCCCCTGCCGTCCTGCTTGCTGAGCACCTGCACGGTGGCCGAGAACTGGCTGTTGAACTTGGCGCCCACCTGCAGCCCGATCTTGCTGTCGACCTCGCCGCTCCAGGATTTGTCGGCGCCACGGACCTGGCCCGGGATCACGTACTCGCCACCGTCCTTGTTGGTGCCCACCAGACCGGCCGTGCCGAAGCCCGACAGCGAAAACATCGGATCGGCCGGGCTCTGCCCCTGCACGTGGGTCGCCGTTCCCAGACCGGCCAGCACCGTGGCCGCAGCCACGCCAAGCTGAAATCGCATTGCGTCCTCCTTGGATGAACAAGGTGGCCGGCGTGGCGCATGCGCGACCGGCACACCCGACCTCGCACCGGCGGCCACCGCAGGCCCGGCCGGCTCCGGCGCTCCGGACCGCGGCGCGATGGCCAGGGCGTCCCGACGGGTTCATTCAATGCATCTGTCTTGTTGTTGCACCCCTTTCTTTTGCATGCATGCTAAGGCCCGACACACAAAAAGAGAGCGGCATACACCAGCCGGCCGTCGCCCCAATCACACCGATCGTAGACAAGCATGCAGGCACGTCGCGGACGCGCATTGCATGCCATCGCCCTGGCGCACCGGCGCGGCGCAGGTCGAGCGGGGAGGAGCGGGGAGGAGCGGGGTCGGCCCGCGCGCGTTCAGGGGGCTAGCGCGGCAGGCACCAGGGCGCCTGGTCGTGCACCAGGCCATGCCACAGCGCCCAGCCCGAGCTGGCCATGAGCGCCAGGCCCGCAGCGCGCGTACCCCAGGACGACAAGGCCTGGGCATGGCCGGCCAGCATGCCGCGCGGCGCACCCGCCAGTGCCGGCAGGCGCAGCAGCAACCAGGGCGCGGCCCACAGCGACAGCGCCGAGCCGCCCGCGAAGGCCAGCATCGCGCCCGCGCCGCGCGCCACGTCGCCGGTCAGTGCGGCCGTCAGCAGCACGGCCTGCAGCAAGCCGCAGGGCATCAGCGCCCAGGCCAGGCCCACCGCGAAGCTGCCGCCGCGCAGCGGCCGCTTGGACTGCCGGGACAGCAGCGTGCGCACGCGCTGCCAGAGCAGCCGGCCGCGCTGCTCGAGCCAGGCCGGCTGGCGGGCCTGCAGCGCCAGCGCCAGGCCCAGCGCCATGGCGGCCAGGTGCATGAAGCTCCAGGCCGGCCGCAGCGCCGCGCTGACACCGCCCAGCCAGCCCAGGCCCTGCATGGACCAGGCCGCCAGCGCACCCAGGGCGGCATAGCCGCAGGCGCGCCCGGCATGGAACAGCGCGAGCGTGCGCGTGGCATGGGGTGCCGCCGCGCGGCCGATGCCGGCACAGGCCGCCCCGCACATCAGCGCGCAGTGCGGACCGCCGGCCAGGCCCATCAGCAGCGCGGTCATGCCCAGTTCGACGGCCATGTCAATGCTCCCTGGAACGGTCCGGAGCGGCGGCAAGCGGGTGCATGGACCTCACAGGATGCGCGAGAAGCGCGCACGCGCGCTGTCGGCCTGCACATAGCGGTCGAACACCATGGCCACCGCGCGCACGAGGTACCAGCCATTGGCGGTCACCTGCAGGCCCTGGGCGTCGATCTGCACGAGGCCATCGTCCTGCAGTGCGCGCAGCGCCTCGAGTTCGGCCGCGAAGTACTGGCGGAAGTCGATCAGCCAGGCCAGCTCGATGGCCTCGAACTGCAGCGCACCCTGGCACATCAGCGCCATGATCACGCTGCGCCGCAGCAGGTCGTCGCGCGTGAGCGCCAGCCCGCGCACCACGGGCAGCTCGCCCTGGTCCAGCAGGTCGCAGTACTGCTCCAGGGTCTTGGCGTTCTGCGTGTAGCTCGCGCCGATCTTGCCGATGCCCGACACGCCCAGCGCGATGAGGTCGCAGTCGGGCTGTGTGCTGTAGCCCTGGAAGTTGCGGTGCAGCCGCCCCTGGCGCTTGGCCACGGCCAGCGCGTCGTCCGGCAGCGCGAAATGGTCCATGCCCACATAGACGTAGCCGGCGGCCTGCAGCCGCGTGAGCGCGGCGCCCAGCATGGCCAGCCGCGCCGCGCCATCGGGCAGCTGCGCGGTGTGGATGCGGCGCTGCGGCTTGAAGCGCTCGGGCAGGTGCGCATAGCCGTACAGCGCGATGCGGTCGGGCCGCAGCTGGGCCACCTGCTCCAGGGTCTGCGCGAACGAGGCCGGCGTCTGCAGCGGCAGGCCGTAGATCAGGTCCACGTTCAGCGATTCGAAGCCCATGCCGCGCGCGGCCTGCACGAGCTGCTCGACCTGGGCATAGGGCTGCACGCGGTGCACGGCCTTCTGCACGGCCGGATCGAAGTCCTGCACGCCGAAGGACAGGCGGTTGAAGCCCAGCGCGGCCAGCCGCGCAAGCCGCGCGGCGTCGACGGTGCGCGGATCGATCTCGATCGCGTACTCGCCGCCGGGCGCCAGCGCGAACTGGCGCCGCAGCATGTCCATGAGCCGCTCGAGCTCGGCGTCGTTCAGAAAGGTCGGGCTGCCCCCGCCCAGGTGCAGCTGCGAAACCGGCTGCCCGGGCCCCAGTTCGGCCACGTACAGTGCGATCTCGCGTTCCAGGTAGTCCAGGTAGGGCGGCGCCTTCTCGTGCCGCTTGGTGATGATCTTGTTGCAGGCGCAGTAGTAGCACAGCGACTCGCAGAACGGGATGTGCACGTACAGCGACAGCGGCAGCGCCTGGCCCGCGCCGCCATGGCGGCGCAGGCGCAGCGCCTGCTGCAGGTCGGCCGGACCGAAGGCCTCGACGAAGCGGTCGGCCGTCGGATAGGAGGTGTAGCGCGGGCCGGGCCGGTCGAAACGGCGCAGCACATCTTGGTCGATCGGGGCGCAGTCAGCGGCGCGGGGAACCATCGTGGTCGTCATGGGAAATCCTTCGAAGTTCGACTGTGCCGTGATCGATCCGCTCAGGTCTTGACCAAGATCAATTGCTGTCCCGTTCATCTTTGAGACAATTTGCGTCACGTCATGAAAGGACGCCATGCACCCGCAAACGATCAAAGTCGCCTGTTCCAACTGCAATCTGCGTGAGCTGTGCATGCCCATGCAGCTCGACCAGCAGGAGCTGGAGCGCATCGACGAGGTGGTGGCCACCCGCCGCGCCGTGAAGCGCGGCGCCACGCTGTTCCGCAGCGGCGAGAAATTCACCTCGCTGTACGCCATCCGCACGGGCTTCTTCAAGACCACCGTGGCCACGGCCGACGGCCGCGAGCAGGTCACGGGCTTCCAGATGGCCGGCGAGATCATCGGCCTGGACGGCATCGTCAGCGACAAGCACAGCTGCGACGCCGTGGCGCTCGAAGACGCCGAGGTCTGCGTGATGCCCTTCGACCGGCTCGAGGAGCTGTCGCGCGAGGTCAATGCGCTGCAGCACCATGTGCACAAGATCATGAGCCGCGAGATCGTGCGCGAGCACGGCGTCATGCTGCTCCTGGGCAGCATGCGTGCCGACGAGCGCGTGGCCGCCTTCCTGCTCAACCTGGTCAAGCGCCTGCATGCGCGCGGCTTCTCGCGCAGCGAACTCGTGCTGCGCATGACGCGCGAGGAGATCGGCAGCTACCTGGGCCTCAAGCTCGAGACCGTGAGCCGCACCTTCTCCAAGTTCGTCGACGAGAAGATCGTCGAGGTCAAGCAGCGCCACCTGCGCATCCTGGATGCCGACGCGCTGCAGCGCATCGTCAATCCGCAGGTCTGTCACTGAGCCCTCCTCCCGGCCGGCCACAGCCCGTCCCGCCGTATCCGCCCGCATGGCTTGCGGCGCGGCCTGCTGGCCGCTGGCGATCGCGCCTGCTTCATGGACGGCCGATGCCACCTGGCCCGCCCGGCTCGGCCTGCGGCGTGGCCAGCAGCAGCGTGAGCGCACTGCCGGCCATCGCGACGGCCCAGAACGTGAAGAAGCTGGCGGTGTAGACCGCCATCGCCGACCAGCCGAGCGCGCGCCCCAGCCAATGCAGGTCGTGCGGATCGACCAGCGCGAACACCAGCAGCTCCAGCACGCCGGCGGCCAGGAAGGCCGGCCAGGCGGTCCACATCAGGCGGCGCGGCCACATACGGCGCGACCCCGCGCGAACCGCTCAGCGCGGCGCCGGCGCAACGCCGGTCGCCGCATGGTTGCGTCCCTGCAGCGCAGGCTGCAGGTCGAAGGACTGCCCGGCCGCCGCCTCGGCAGGCGAGCGCACGACCACGGGGTCGGCGCCGCGGAACGCGATCACGGCCGTGGCGATGCCGGCCACGACCACGACCAGCGGACCGCCGATCACCATCCAGACCATGCCGTAGCGCCACCAGGGGCGGCCCACGCGGTCAGCACGTTCTTGGGTTTGCATTGCAAGCTTCTCTTTCACCTGGGGACCAGGAACACGGACTTCTCGCGCACGCTGGCGCTGCCATCGAGCATGCGCAGCTCGAAGCGGATCGCATGCGAGCCGGGGCCGGCCGCGGCCTGTGCCGCATATGGCAGCTGCAGCCGCACGGCCACCCAGCGCGAGGCCGTGGCATCGACCTCGACCTCGGTCTCGGACGCCACGGCCAGCCCCGGCAGGCCCGCCGCGCCGATCGCAAAGCGCTGCTGCGCTTCGGTGGCATTCATGATCTGCAGCCGGTAGACGTTCTCGACCGCGCCACCGGCCACGATGCGCGCCATCGCGCCACGGTCGCGCACCACGTCCACCTTGAACGGCGTGCGCAGCGCCAGGCTCACCGCCAGCCCCAGCGAGATCGCCAGCAGCACGGCGGCGTAGACCAGCACACGCGGGCGCAGCACGCGGCGCCAGATCTGCGCGCGGCTCCAGCCCTGGGCCTGGCCCTGCTGGGTCGTGAACTTGATGAGCCCGCGCGCATAGCCCATCTTGTCCATCACGCCGTCGCAGACATCGGCACAGGCACCGCAGCCGATGCACTCGTACTGCAGGCCATTGCGGATGTCGATGCCGGTCGGGCAGACCTGCACGCACAGCGTGCAGGCTATGCAGGACCCCAGGCCGCGCGTGGCCGGGTCCGCGTTGCGCGGCCGGCTGCCGCGCGGCTCGCCACGCGCGGCGTCGTAGCCCACGATCAGCGTGTCGCGGTCGAACATCGCGCTCTGGAAGCGCGCATAGGGGCACATGT
>DATKFT010000197.1:0-4507 GCA_035544335.1 Pseudorhodoferax sp. | reverse complement strand
TCGCCCGGCGTCAGCAGCGGGCGGGCCGTCTCCTGCCGCGACACCATCAGGTGGCCCAGCCACGGCGCGAGCCGATGGCCCGCGTAGTTGCGCTGCGCGCGCAGCTCGGTAGCGGTGCCGAGCGTTTCGGAAATGCGCTTGGCCGTGCGCTCGTCGTTCGTGGCGAAGGTCACGCGCACATGGCAGTTGTCCAGAATCGAATGGTTCTGGCCATAGGCTTTGTCGATCTGGTTGAGCGACTGCGCGATGAGGAAGCTGCGGATGCCGTAGCCCGCCATGAAGGCCAGCGCCGTCTCGAAGAAGTCGAGCCGCCCCAGCGCCGGGAACTCATCGAGCATCAGCAGCAGCTTGTGGCGGCGCTGAATGCCGTCGGGGCCGTCGAGCGACTCGGTGAGGCGCCGGCCGATCTGGTTGAGGATCAGGCGAATGAGCGGCTTCGTCCGCGAAATGTCCGAAGGCGGCACCACGAGGTACAGCGATACCGGATGCTCGGCAGCGATCAGGTCAGCGATGCGCCAGTCGCAACGCGAGGTGACTTCGGCCACCGTGGGATCGCGGTACAGGCCGAGGAACGACATGGCCGTGGACAGCACGCCCGAGCGTTCGTTATCGCTCTTGTTGAGGACTTCGCGCGCAGCGGATGCCACCACGGGATGTGGGCCACCACCTTCCTCGTTCACGAGGTGCGGCGTAGTCATCATCCGATGCAAGGTCAGCTCGAACGGACTGGCCGGGTCGGAGAGGAAGTTGGCGACGCCGCGCAGAGTCTTGTCTTCGCCTGCGTAGAGCACATGCAGGATGGCCCCGACCAGCAGCGCGTGCGAGGTTTTTTTCCAATGGTTTCGCTTCTCTAGCGCCCCTTCGGGGTCAACGAGGATGTCAGCGATGTTCTGCACGTCGCGCACCTCATGCGCGCCGCGCCGTACCTCCAGCAGCGGGTTATAGGCCGCTGACTTCGCATCGGTCGGGTTGAACAGCAGGCAATGCGAGAAGCGCGAGCGCCAGCCGGCGGTGATCTGCCAGTTCTCGCCCTTGATGTCGTGGATGACGGCCGAGGCCGGCCAGGAAAGCAGCGTCGGCACCACCAGACCGACGCCTTTGCCCGAGCGCGTGGGCGCAAAGGTCAGGACGTGTTCCGGGCCTTCGTGGCGCAGGTACTGGCGATCGTGCTGGCCGAGGAACACCCCGGCCGGCTGTGTGAGGCCGGCTCTACGAATGTCCTCCGCGTTCGCCCAGCGTGCCGAGCCGTAGGTCGTAACCAGCCGCGATTGGCGCGAGCGCCAGATCGACATACCGATGGCGACCACCACCGCCAGCAGGCCGCTGCCGCCCGCGATGGCGCCGCCGGTATCGAACACGCGGGGCGCGTAGGCATCGAAGAAGAACCACCACTCGAACAGTTTCCACGGGTGGTAGATCGGCGTGCCAAGAAGATCGAACCAGGGCGAGCCAAGGCGTAGTTGATAGCCAAGGGTTGCTGCTGTCCATTGTGTGGCGCTCCACACCCCAGCGATCACGATGCCGAATACCACGGCGATCTGACCAAACAGCACGTTCGTCCCTTGCATAACCTCGCCTCCGATCACGGCACACAGAGGTGCCGCAGCACTGAGGATCAAGGCGTTCGCGCAGGTCGGTCAAAGGCCGATGTGGCGGCAATTTAGGCCCAAAAAGTCAGATTTCCTTTAGAGGCGAAAGCAATAAAAACGCCGCAAGCGCGAGCGCATTGCGGCGTAGTGAGGTAACAGCGAGAACTTCGTCGCAGCGATGCGACCGAGAGATAACCTACTTGGATTTCTGCTCGGGCCGATCACCGAAAAATCGCCGTTTGGCGGCTTCGGCAGCACGCAGACATAGTTCGTCGCCAACCTTCGCGCGGTCTTCCTTGCATTGACGTTGAATCTCTTTGATGCGTTCGGGATTGGCTACGAGCGCATCCACGGTTTCCGAAGGTTGAGAAGGACCGCATGCAGGCAGTGCAGTGACCAATATCAGCAATATCACTTTGTTCATAGCCTTATTCCTACTATCGGTCGCGTGGAAGGTCTTCGGGGATGCCGAGTTCATCAGCCGCATCAATAAAATCTACTCGTTCGATAAATCGAGCCAGCATTTCTGACGGCTCCGTATCGCGGCGCAGCAGATAGGTCATGAGCATAGTCGGCTTGCCCGCCAAGCGCCGGGCCACGACTCCCGGCTCGCGGCTGGAAGCAATATGCGCCTCGCCCGCCAAGCCCAATGCTAAGCCAGCGGAGACTAAAGTCATCATCACGTCGAAGGTCGCCACGCGCTGCGCGATCAGCGGCTCTTGTCCGCATGTGCGTAGGAACCGATCGACCTGGCGTGCGTGGCCTTCGCACACTGCTGGGTCGCCCAGCGCCAGCGGATGGCGCAGCACCTCCTTCAGCGGGATCTGTTTGAAGGCAAGCACCGGATGGCGGGCTGGTACCGCAACCATCAATTCGTCTTCCCATGCAGGAGTGACGATGATGCCATCACCTGCATCCTCTGCCATCGAGAAGCCCGCGTCATACAGGTCGCTATGAAGCCCCTTGATCTGCTGATCCAGGGGCACCTCGAACAATCGGATTTCCACCTCGGGGTCTTCTTCGCGGCTGCGCGCCAGCAATGCCGGCAGGCGCGAAGGCGTGACGCCATCGGACAAGGCAATACGCAACTGGCCGCAAAAGCCGTTGGCGGCGGACTTAACACTATCGCGGGCCTGCTCCAGCACTGTAAAGACTCGCTGAACGTGCTCCAGAAACAGCCGTCCAGCGCGGGTCAGTTGTGTGCTGCGAGTGGTGCGGACAAACAGGCGTGCGCCGAGTTCTTCCTCCAACTCCTTGATGGTGCGAGATAACGGAGATTGGTCGATGTGCAACCGCTCGGCAGCGCGGGCAAAGTGAAGCTCCTCTGCTACAGCGAGGAAACATCGTAGATGACGAAGCTCCACAAACTAATCTCCTAATAAGTGTTATTTGAACCTACACATTGAATCTTCTGTCCGGGGTAGTCACTGAAGGCCATGCGCCTATCCGAATCGGACAGGCGCTGGGACTTCTTTCTGACGCCATTGGGAGGCATCAGCAGATCGCGTGAATTACCCGCCGTGATCCTGTTCAAGCAGCGAGCTGAGGGGAGCAACTTCATTGCTGGTGATGGTGACCATCAGCCCATCCTTCGTGACTACAGACGAACCAATCTTCTGGTGCACAGCACGCCCAAAGCAATCCTCTTGCGCCATGCGTCCATCTTTGAAGAAGTACAGCGTCCCTCCATTGTTCAGTGGGATCATTTCTTTGGCGGCATGAGCAGCCGCATCACCGGCAAACGCGGGCGCAGCGAGAACACTCAGCAGGGCAACAACAAGAATGCGTGACTTCATGATTAGCTTCTTAAAATTGACGACGAGAGAATTCCGCCGCACCGCTAATTTAGAAGCCTGGTCTCGTCAAAGCGCTGACGTCGCCATTACATCGCGCTCATGCTTCGTCATGGAATCGAAATCAAGAGATCACACCTGCGTCGGAGACAGAATGCCAAGCCAGGCGACGCTTGCCATGACAAGCACCGCAAGAGTTGCTTCCGCAGACAAACTTCGCCTCAGCTTGGCGACAGCCGTGCCTGTATTGCCTGATTCAAGCGAGGCCTGGAGGCCGGGACTCAACCTGTATCGATTCGCCGCTGCCAGCGCGAGCATACCCCCGACCAGCGCCAACTTCAGCAACAGCAACCGCCCGTAGAGCGTCGAGAACAGTGGCCCGATCGAGGGCCCAACGATCAGTAGGTAGTTGAGGATTCCGCTCGCCGTAAGCACGATCACGATCAGCGTGCCGATGCGGGCAAAGCCGTTGGACGTGCGACTCAGCAGTCGCAGCATGCTTTGTGGTGCATCGAGTGCTCGGTCGCTCCTCAACGTCGCCAGCAGCAGGAACGCTACGATGGCGCCGACCCAGGCTCCGGCAGTCCACAGATGCGCGATGTCATTGCCGAGGTGAAAGTATCCGCGCAGCCCGTCATCCATGGCCCCGTGCCCCACCCAGGCGAGCGTTGCCAGGGCCGTACCGCTCGAGGCTGCCAAGCCCACGAAGCGCAGCGTCGGATTGAGCCTTAGCACGGCCAACAGCACGCACAGCAGCAGCGCCATGATGCGCACGCACCATGAGATCCCCATGTGCGTCCCCGTGATGAGCATTTCGAAGACGTGCGTCGTCAGCTCCGCATAGCTCTGGGCACCCGACATCGCCTTGGCCAGGACGGTCAGCGCCCAAACCGAGAGCACGATTCCGAGAGCCGCGGCAGCACCGACCAAGGTCCTGAAGCGATGTGCAACCGCCGAGGATCGCTCGTCGCGGCCCAGCGCGTACAGAGCGAACAAGGCGACGCCAAAAGCCGCCGCCAAGTCCAGGTACAGCGCCAGGCGCAATGCGATGGTCAACCAATCCCCGGCCATCGGCTTACTTGACCTTGAAGCTCACATTGCCCGTGATCGGATGCGTGTCTGAGG
>DATKFT010000196.1:0-1911 GCA_035544335.1 Pseudorhodoferax sp. | reverse complement strand
GACGGAGCGCAGCAAAAGTTCGGCCTACGCCTGTACCTGCTCGATACCGACCACTGGAAATCCTGGGTCTATGAGCGGCTGGGCTACCCGGACGATGCGCCGGGGGCGTGGTTCCTCCATCAGGACGCCAGCGAGGACTATTGCAAGCAGATCGTCTCCGAGGTGCGCGTGATTGGCCCGTCTGGCCGCACCAAGTGGGTGCCGCGCTCGCGACACAACCACTTCCTCGACTGCGAGGCGATGGCCGCGGCGGCGGCCCATCTGCTGAACGTGCAGAAACTGCGCGATGGGATCAAAGACCCCGGCGCTCCCGTCAACGCATACGCTGATGTGGCCAAGCGAGTGAACAAGTTACCGAAGCGCGACACCGCTGACCCAACGGATGAGCAACCGTCGACACTTGAACCGCTACCGGCCCCCCCAGACGAGCATCGCGTGAGCCGGTTTGCGCGCTTGGCGCGGGGCCTTAACGGATAGGACACCGCATGACACTTCTTGCCCGTGAGATGCGCCGGCTGGGGCTCCGTGATGGCAAGCCCGTCCCTGTAACCGGCGACTATGGGGTGATCAAGAGCCGCTTTGGCGACGCCCCGACCACGGGTGGCCGGGCAGTTCTGGCGGCCTTCCGCCCTGCCCTGCGCGATGCGCGCGATGACGTTGCCGATGGCTATCTCACGGCGGCTTCCCGCGCCATCCACTCGGTCCAGAACAGCGGTTGGCTGGCCGGCGCGGTCGAACAGACCGAGGCGTTTACGGTCGGAACCGGCCTGCGGCTCGCGCCTCGCCCGGATCGCGTCATCCTTGGCTGGTCTGAGGGTGAGGCAGATGCCTGGTCGGAGATCATAGAGCGGCAATGGCTAACATGGTCGGGCTCGCCCTATGACTGCGACATTGCTGGGATGCAAACCGTCGACCAGATGGCCGCAACTCAGTTGCGCATGTGGATAGCATACGGTGAGGCGCTGGCCTTGCTGCCTGCCATCCGCCGGCATGGGTCATCGACCCGCCTCAAGGTCCAGTTGCTCCAGCCCCATTGGCTGTCGCAGGACACCGACGCCATGGGTCGCATGTTCCAGGGCGTAAGGGTGGACGCCGCCGGCCTCCCGATTGGCTACCGCATTCAGCGCGACGCCACGTCGGGCCAGACGATCGACATTGCGGCGCGCGACGGCACGCAGCGCCCGCAGGTCGTCCACCTGTTCAAGGGCAACCCCGGCCAGACGCGCGGCATCACGCCATTGGCGCCGGTGCTTCGCGTCATTCGGCAGTTCGATCAGATGGCGGACGCAACGCTCACCCAGGCCCTGATCCATGCGATATTCGCCGCAACGATAGAGAGCGACGCACCGCCGGAGCACATCCTTCAGGCGCTGGCAGAGGCGGTAAATGCGGACGGAAAGGGTGAGCGCGTCGCAGCCTTCGACGCGTTCATGGACTATACGTCGGGCTGGCACCAAGGCACGCAGATTGACGTCGGCACGTCGGGGCGCGTCGCGCATCTCGGCATCGGCGAGAGCCTGAAGCTGAACCGATCCGACAGCCCGAACGCAAACTACGAGCGGTTCTCACGGTTCTTGTTGCTGGAAATCGCCAAGTGCCTGGGCCTCACCTACGAGGCGATGACCGGGGACTATTCGGACGCAACCTATTCGTCCGTCCGTTCATCGACCGCCGCAAACTGGCCCATCGTCCAGATGCGCCGCGAGGCGATCCCGGTACGGTTCAAGCAAGCCGTTTACGAGGCGTGGCTCGACGAGGGCATCGCAGATGGCCGCCTACCCTTCAAGGGCGGCTACCAGGCGTTCGTCGCTCACCGCAACGCGGCTTGTGCTGCGGACTGGCGCGGGCCGCCCAAGCCCGCCGCCGATGACCTCAAGGCAGCCAAGGCCGCCGAGATCTACAAGCGGCTCG
>DATKFT010000195.1:0-12363 GCA_035544335.1 Pseudorhodoferax sp. | reverse complement strand
GTTCGGCGCCATGAGCCTGATCGAGAAGGCCTTGCCCGAGCCCGAGTTCACGCAGCAGCAGTTCCGTGCCGCCATCCTGGACTGGCAACGGCTCGCTGCGGCCCGCGGCGTGACCGCCGTGCTGGTGCCCCAGCCGCGGCCCACGGTCAACTTCTACGAGGCGCTGCTGGCGCTGGACAAGGAGGGGCTGCTGACGGCGCGCTACGACGTGGCCGTCTGGGCCGACGAGACCCGGGGCGTGCAGCAACTGCCCGAGCTGCTGGCCACGCGCGACAGGTACAAGGGCCAGGGCCGGAACTTCAAGATCGACACGGTCAAGATCTTCGGCACGGGCTCCTCGGCCTGGGAAGAGTCCGACGCGCTGGTCTGGGACCAGGCCCGGCTCAACGAGACCGTGGCCGCGCTGGACAAGGAGGGCCTGCGCGTCTACATCCACGACATCGGCCCCGTCGCGAGCTACAACGCCATGCTCGATGCGTTCGCGCATGCGCGCGAGCGCAACGGCGTTCGCGATGCGCGGCACACGATCACCCATGTGAACGCGGAGGCCAACGGCGCGATCGCGCGCTTCAAGCAGCTCGATGTGCGGGCCGACATCAACGAACGTCCCTATCCCAAGGCCTTCTTCGATGCGGGCGTGAAGGCCACGCTGTCCAGCGACTATCCCGTGCGCGAGTTCTATCCCAGCTCACGCCTGGGAACGGCGCTGTCGGCGGGCGTTTCGCTGGAGCAGGCCATCGCCGCGCACACCATCGGCGGCGCCGAGCTGATCTTCGCGGAGAAGGAAACGGGCTCCATCGAAGTGGGCAAGGCCGCAGACCTGGTCGTGCTCGACAGGAAGCTGTTCGGCCTCACGCCCCAGGAAGTCTCTGCGGCCCGGCCGCTGATGACGGTGGCCGCGGGCAAGGTCGTGTTCCGCAGCGCGGCCCTGGGCGGCAAGGACGTCCCGGCGTCCAGTGCGCCGGCCCCGGTCGTCGGCGAGGCGGCGCACCGGCACTGAGCATGGACATGGGCAGCGGTGGATTGCATGTGGGGGCCAGGTTGGATTTCATCCATGCCTTGGCCAAGGGCCTGGCCGTGCTGGAGAGCTTCGACACCGAACGCCAGACGCACAACGCGACCACCGCGGCGCAACGCGCGGGCATCACGCGCACCTCCGCGCGCCGCTACCTGCTGACCCTGTCCGAGCTGGGCTACCTGAGTTCGCAGGACGGGCAGTGGTTCGCGCTCACGCCCAAGGTGTTGCGCACCTCGGGCTGCTACCTGGCCTCGGCGCGCCTGCCCCGCGTCGTGCAGTCCACGCTCAACAAGCTGTCGCTGGAGCTGGGCGTCGTGGTCTCCGTGGCCGTCCAGGACGACGACCAGATCGTGGTCGTGGCGCGCAGCGGCACGACGCAGTTCGCGGCCTATGGCATCCACCTGGGCGCGCGGCTGCGCACGCATGCCACCTCGACGGGGCGGGTGTTGCTGGCGGCGCTGGACGACGCGCAGCTGCAGGCCTGGCTGGAGCGCAGCGCGCTGCGGCGGCTGACCAACCGCACGACGACCGACCCGGCGCAGCTGGCGGCGCTGATCCGCGAGGTGCGGGCGCAGGACTACAGCCTGGCCGAGGAGGAGCACGAGCTGGGCATCTGCGCGCTGGCCGTGCCCTTGCGCGACATGTCGGGCCGCGTCGTGGCGGCCATGAACCTGGTCTTTCCGGCCGCCCACGGCTGCATGGGGGAGCGACAGCTGCCGTGGTTGCGGGCCATGCGTGCGGCGGCGGGCGAGATCCAGGCGCTGCTGTGAGTTGCCGGGCTTCGCGGGCCTTTGCGGGCCTCCCCGGTCTTTCCATCGATGTTCCGGTCCGCAGGGGCCGGGACGGTTTTTTCATCGTTCCAAGTTCCCAAAGGAAACCTGTGTTGAATCCCACTTCCCGACGCTGCTGGCTGGCGCTGGCCGGCATGGCTGCGGCAGCCCTGTTCCCCGTGGGCGGCATGGCCCAGGCCTTTCCGTCCAAGCCCGTGCGCATCGTCACGCCCTTTCCGGTGGGGGGCGGGCCCGACGGCGTGGCGCGCCTCGTGGCCGACAAGCTCGCGCGCGCCTGGGGCCAGCCCGTGACGGTGGACAACCGCCCGGGCGGCAACGGCTTCATCGCGATCGACGCCTGGAAGCGCGGCGCCAAGGATGGCCACGACCTGCTGATCCTGGACAACGTGCACCTGGCCGCCTACCCGTCCTTGTTCAAGAAGCTGCCTTACGACGCGACCAAGGACTTCGATGCGCTGCTGCCGCTGTTCAAGACCTACTTCTTCTTCACGGTCGGGGCTGGCAGCCCCTACAAGACAGTGGCCGACATCGTGGCCGATGCCAAGGCCCATCCCGGCAAGCTCAACTACGGCTCCTGGTCGGTCGGCAATCCCGTACACCTGGGCTCCGAGCTGTTCGAGAGCATGACCGGCACGCAGATGGAGCATGTGATCTTCAAGGAGACCACACAGCTCTACACCTCCGTGGCGACGGGCGAGTTGCACTTCGCGCTCGGCAGCGCTGCCACGGCCGGCCCGCTGTACCAGGCGGGCAAGCTCAGGCTGCTGGCCGTGACCGGTCCCAGGCGCATGGCCGCCTACCCCGACGTGCCCACGGTGGCAGAGTCGGGTGGGCCCCGGGACTTCGAGGTCACGGGCTGGAACGCGCTGGCCGTGCCGCCCACGCTGCCGGCCGGGCTGGCCGACAAGATCCGCAACGATGTGGCGCAGGCGCTGACCGGCGCCGACGTGGCCGAGAAGTTCAAGAGCTTCGGCTACGAGCCGTTTCCGATAGGCCGCGCTGACTTCCATGCCTTCGTCAAGACCGAGGGGAAGCGCTTCGGCGACGTGATCCGCAAGGCCAGCATCGCGCTGGACTGAGAGCGGCCCGACCCCGCCTGGGCCGGTTCAGTCCAGGTGGGGCGCCAGCAGTTCCTGCACCCAGTCCGCGAAGACACGCACGCGGTCGGTCAAGTGCCGGTGGTGGGGGTAGACCAGGTGCACGGGCATCGCGGGCGCGCGCCATTGGGCCAGCACCTCCACGAGCGTGCCGGCCTGCAGGTGCTCGCGCACGTCGTAGGCCGGCACCTGGATCAGGCCCAGGCCGGCGAGCCCGCAGGCGATGTAGGTCTCGACGTTGCCGGCCGCCACGTCGCCGGACAGGGGCAGCGCATGGGTTCTGCCGTCCTCCTGCCATTCCCAGGGCGCGTAGCGTCCCGCGGCCGAGGGGGCGTAGAGCACCTGCCGGTGCGCCTGCCCCTGCAGATCGGCTGGCGCCGCCGGCGTGCCCCGACGGGCCAGGTACGCGGGGCTGGCGCAGTTGACCAGCGCGAAGTGGCCCAGCGCGCGCGCCACGAGGCTGTCGTTGTGGAGCGAACCGACACGCAGCGCGCAATCCACCCCTTCCTGCACCAGATCCACCGTGCGGTCGCTGGAGCCCAGTTCGAGCTGGATGCCGGGGTAGCGCGCCAGGAAGGCGGGCAGGGCCGGCGCCAGCTGGCGGTGTGCGATGCGGCTGGGCACCTCGGTGCGCAGGCGGCCCGTGACGCGCTCGCCGGTCGGCCGGAACTGCTGCTCCAGCGCTTCCATGCCGTGGACCAGCGAGCGGGCGCGCTCCAGCAGGCTTTCTCCATCGGGCGTGAGCCGCACGCGTCTCGTCGTGCGGTGCAGCAGCCGCACGCCCAGGCGGCTCTCCAGTTGCTGCAGCGCGCCCGAGACGCTGGCGCGCGGCAGGCCCAGTTGGTCGGCCGCCAGTGTGAAGCTGCTGCACTGTGCGATGCGCAGAAAGATGCGCAGGTGATCGAGCCTGTCCATGGATTGTTCTGAGTTTATGGAAGGTGTAGCCGGGTTCTGCTACTTTATCTGGATTGTCTCCAACACAAAAATAAGGCCTTGTTGCATACAAAGGAGCAAATGTGTCCCAT
The DNA here is from genome assembly GCA_035544335.1 of Pseudorhodoferax sp. Taxonomy (GTDB): domain Bacteria; phylum Pseudomonadota; class Gammaproteobacteria; order Burkholderiales; family Burkholderiaceae_C; genus Pseudorhodoferax. Next base: position 8,432 of record DATKFT010000195.1, on the reverse strand, counting down.
CCGACTCTCCAAGGAAAAGTGGCGGTCATCGCCGGCGGCGGTAAAAACCTCGGCGCCCTGATCGCCCACCAGTTCGCCCAGGCCGGTGCCCGGGGCCTGGTGCTGCACTACAACAGCGACAGCTCGCGCGCAGAGACCGAGAAGACGGCAGCCGTCCTCAAGGACAGGGGCGTGGACGTGCTGACCTTCCAGGGCGACCTGTCCGTGGTGGCCAGCTGCACGAAGATGTTCGACCAGGCCGTCGCCCATTTCGGCCAGGTCAACGTGGCCGTCAACACGGCCGGCGTCGTGATCAAGAAGCCCATCCTGCAGGTCACGGAAGACGACTACGAGAAGAGCTTCGCCGCCAACTCCAAGGCCGCCTTCTTCTTCATCCAGCAGGCCGGCCGCGTGCTGGCCGAGCGCGGCAGCATCGTCACCATCGTGAGCTCGCTGCTGGCCGCCTACACGGACTCCTACGCCGTCTACCCGGGCAGCAAGGCGCCCGTGGAGCACTACACGCGCGCAGCCTCCAAGGAGTTCGGCGCGCGCGGCATCAACGTCAACGCGATCGGCCCCGGCCCCATGGACACGCCGTTCTTCTATGGCCAGGAATCCAAGGAGTCGACGGCCTACCACGCCTCGGCGGCCGCTTTGTCGGGCTATTCCAAGAAGGGCCTGACCGACATCGAGGACATCGCGCCCATCGTGAAGTTCCTGGTCACCGAAGGCTGGTGGATCACGGGCCAGACCCTGTTCGCCAACGGCGGCTACACCACACGCTGAGCGCTTGCGCGCATGCCGCCCATGAGCCCGGCCGTGAACCGATTCCAAGCCGTGCTGGACCGCCAGCGCGCGTTCTTCTTCGGGGGTCAGAGCCGGTCGCTCGCCTGGCGGCTCGACCAGCTGGGTCGCATGGAGCGCCTGCTGCGCGAGAACCAGCAGGCCCTGTGCGGCGCGCTGTACCAGGACTTTCGCAAGCCGCCGTTCGAGCAGCTGTTCGAGATCACGGTGCCGCTGGGCGTGATCACGTACTACCGCGACAACCTGGCGGCGCTCATGGCGCCGCAGCCCGTGGCGATTCCCAAGGGGCTCGAAGCCACGGGCAACCGCGGCGTGATCCTCAAGGAACCCTACGGAGTCACGCTCGTGATCGGGCCGTTCAACGCGCCCATCTTGCTGCTGCTCGACCCGGCGATCGCCGCGCTGGCGGCCGGCAACACCGTGGTGCTCAAGCCCGCCAACACCACGCCGCGCGTGGCAGCGCTGCTGGCCGAGCTCGTGCCGCGCTACTTCGCACCCGAGGCGGTGTCCATCGTCACGGGCGGCCGCGAGGAGATCGCCTCGCTGCTGGAGCTGCCGTTCGATTTCATCTTCTTCACGGGCAGCTCGGCCGTGGGCAAGGTGGTCATGCGGGCCGCCGCCGAGCACCTCACACCCGTGGTGCTGGAGCTGGGCGGACAGAACCCCACGGTGGTCGACGAGACCGCCAACCTGGACATCGCGGTGGACCGCATCGCCTGGGGCCACAACGCGATCTCGGGCCAGTGGTGCATCGCGCCGGGCTATGTGTACGTGCACCGCTCGATTGCCGACGACTTCATCGCGCGCCTCCAGCGTTCCCTGACCGCGATGTATGGCGAAGACCCGCAGCGCAGCCCCGATTTCGCGCGCATGATCAGCGCCCACGACACCGAGCGCGTGGCCTCCTACATCCTGCCCAGCAAGGTCGTGCATGGCGGCCGCTACGACGTGGCCGACCGCTACGTGGAGCCCACCGTGCTCTACCCCTCGAGCTGGGACGATCCCGCCATGCAGCAGGAGGTGTTCGGCCCCGTGCTGCCGGTGCTGCCCTACGAGGACTTCGGCGCCATGGTCGACACCATCATGCGCAAACCCAAGTCGCTGGCCGCCTACATCTTCAGCAAGGACCAGTCGCACATCGACCACTTCCTGGAGCATGTGTCCTTCGGCGGCGGCTGCGTGAACCAGACCAACCTGCACTGCTGGATCGACAGCCTGCCGTTCGGCGGCGTGGGCTACTCGGGCATGGGCAAGTACTACGGCAAGGCCGGCTTCGACGCCTTGTCCAACACCAAGGCCCTGCTGCTGGGCAACCCCGACCAGGTGCTCGATGTGTTCCCGCCCTATGCGGGCAAGGACATCGCCAAGAACCTGTCGGTCTTCTCCTCCTGAAGCTTTTCATCCGCGAGCAGCCCATGCACATCCAGACAGACATCCTGCAACAACCCACCGTGCGGGCTGCGATCGAGGCCTTGCAGCGCGGCGACCGTGGCACCTGGGCCCGCCTGTTCGAGGACGGTGCGCAGCTGTTCGACGACGGCCTGCCAGGCGATCTCTCCCGCTTCAACAAGGAGGCGTTCGGCCACGAACATTTCGAGTCGATCGACGAGGTCAGCGCGGACGGGCTGGAGCTGCGCGGCATGTTCCATTCCGACCAATGGGGCGACTTCCGCACCTACTTCCGCTTCACGCTCGCGGCCGACGGCCGCATCGCGCGGCTGGACATCGGGCAGGCCGCATGAGCGCCGCGCCGGGCCGCCCCAAGCAAGCGCGCACCGCAGGCCAAGCCGAAGGTACTCCAGTGAGCACCGCCGGGCCGCCCCAAGGTGCTCGCTCCGCAGGCGCAGCCGAAGGTACGTCCGTGCGCTCGCCCGCGATCGCGAGGCGGCGCTGGCTGGGTGCCATGGCCGTGCTGCCGCTGGGCAGCCTGCTGCCGGGCTGCGCCGCCTCCGGCGCCACGCCGCCCGGCCCGGGCATGAAGGCCTCGGTCACCTATTTGCACCTGCTGGCCAAGGTGCCGATGTTCCGCGGCATGTCGAACGCGCAGCTGCAGTGGGTGATCGACCATTCGCGCGAATGGTCGGTCGAGCCCGGCGCCGAGATCGCCAGCAGCCGGCGCGGCATCGCCAGCTTCTGGACCCTGCTGGACGGCGGCTGGCGCCTGGAGCTGGACGGCCGCAGCGTGGACGCAGGCCACGCGGACCCGGCCAAGTGGTATGGCGGCCGCGCCATGCAGGAGCTGGACCTGCCGCCCACGCGCCTCGTGGCCACCCGGCCCAGCTATGTGATGGAAATCGCCCAGCCGGACCTGGACGAAATGCTGCTGCGTGGGCTACCGTTGGCGCCGCACCTGCAGGCCGGAGTGGCCTTCTACCGCACGCTGGCCCGTCGCTGATGCGGCCCGCGGTTTTCTCAACAATGAAAGAGAGGTTGCCATGCACATGGCCATGGTGATGGGCGCAGGCGTGCTGCTGCTCGTGGTGTTTCTGATGTTCGGCTGGCTGTGGGGCGCCAGCGGCGCGGCCATGGCGCTGGCCGCCAAGGCCTTCATGCCGGTGTGGCTGGCCGTGGCGCTGCTCAACATGTGGGTCGGCGTGACGCATGCGGGCTACACGGTGCGCGAGGAACTGCCGATCCTGCTGATCGTGTTCGCCGTGCCCGCGGTGGTGGCGGGCTTCGCCGCCTGGCAATTGTCGCGCGGCTGAGCGGCGGCATCTTGAGCTCCTCATCCGCTGCGCTGCTGCGCACACGCGACAAAGCCGCCAAGGTCCTGAACCTTGAGCTGTTTTTCGACCTGGTCTATGTCTTTGCGATCACCCAGCTCTCGCACTACCTGCTGGAGCATCTGACGCCGCTGGGCGCCTTGCAGACCGCGACGCTGTGGTTTGCGGTCTGGCTGGGTTGGCAGTACACGGCCTGGGTGACCAACTGGTTCAATCCCGACCACCTGGTCATGCGCCTCATGCTGATGGCGCTGATGGGTGTGGCCTTGCTGGTGTCGGCCGCCATTCCCGATGCCTTCGGCGCACAGGGCCTGCTGTTCGCCTGCAGCTACGCCACGATCCAGATCGGCCGCACGCTGTTCGTGCTGTGGAGCCTGGGCCGCGGCCATGTGTTGCGGCCCAACTTCCTGCGCATGCTGTGCTGGCTGCTGCTGTCCGGCGCGCTGTGGATCGCCGGGGGGCTGAACGAAGGCGGCCTGCGCCTGGGCCTGTGGCTGGTGGCCGTGGCCTGCGAATACCTGTCGCCCATGGCCGGCTTCCCGGTGCCGGGCCTGGGCCGCTCGCAGACCTCGGACTGGACCATCGACGGCGGCCACCTGGCCGAGCGCTGCCAGCTGTTCGTGATCATCGCGCTGGGCGAGTCGGTGCTGGCGACGGGCGCCTCGTTCGCCAATGCCGCGCATCCGGGCCTGGCGGTGTGGCTGGCCATGATCGTCTCGTTCATCGGCTGCGTGGCGATGTGGTGGATGTACTTCGACATCTCCAGCGGCGACGCCGCGCACGTGATCGAACACTCCGACGACCCCGGCCGGCTGGGCTCGTACTTCCACTACATCCACGTGGTGCTGATCGCCGGCGTGATCGTCTGCGCGGTGGCCGACGACCTGGTCGTGGCCCATCCGCTGGACGCGGTCAAGCTCAAGTACGCGCTGGTGCTGGCGGGTGGCCCGCTTGTGTACCTGCTCGGCAATGCGCTGTTCAAACGCGTCGTCTACGGCCGTTTTCCGCGCTCGCACGCCATCGGCATGCTGGCCTTGCTGGTGCTGTTGCCGCTGATGCCGCAGCTCACGCTGCTGGTGGCCGGCACGCTGACCACGGCCGTGATGGTCGTCGTCACGCTGTGGGAGTCGTCCTATGCCCGGCGGCTGGCGGCGGCCCGGGGCGGTGCGGGCCACGCCGCGTGAAAGCCTGCCGGTGGCGGGCGCAGACCGGGTCCGGCCGCTGGCGGCGTTCTGCTAAGGTCACCCCGCTCTGATGGGGGAAACGTGATGGCAATCGAGGGAGGTGGCAGCGACCTGGTCAAGGTCGTGAGCCTGTTGGGTGCGGCCGTGGTGGGTGTGCCGCTGTTCAAGAAGCTCGGCCTGGGCTCCGTGCTGGGCTACCTGGCCGCGGGGCTGGCCATCGGCCCCTTCGGCCTCAAGCTGTTCGACGACCCGCAGGCCATCCTGCACGTGGCCGAACTGGGCGTGGTCATGTTCCTGTTCGTGATCGGGCTGGAGATGCAGCCCTCGCACCTGTGGGGCCTGCGGCGCCAGATCTTCGGCCTCGGAAGCCTGCAGTGCCTGGTGTGCGGCCTGTTGCTGACCTTGGTCGGCGTGGGCTTCGGCTTCTCGTGGGCCGTGTCCTTCGTGAGCGCGATGGGCTTCGTGCTGACCTCCACGGCCATCGTCATGCAGCTGCTGGGCGAACGTGGCGACATCGCCGCGCCGCGCGGCCAGCGCATCGTCTCCATCTTGCTGTTCGAAGACCTGCTGATCGTGCCGCTGCTGGCCATCGTGGCCTTCATCGCGCCGCCGGCGCTCGATGCGCAGGCGGTCGCCCCCTCGCGCTGGGGCGCCATCGGCCTGGCCGTGGGCGCGCTGGCCGCGCTCGTGGCCGCGGGCGTGTGGCTGCTGAACCCGCTGTTCCGCGTGCTGGCCAACGCCAAGGCGCGCGAGGTCATGACGGCGGCCGCGCTGCTGGTGGTGCTGGGCGCTGCGCTGCTCATGCAGCTGGGCGGCCTGTCCATGGCCATGGGCGCCTTCCTGGCCGGCGTGCTGCTGTCCGAGTCCACCTTCCGCCACCAGCTGGAGGCCGACATCGAGCCCTTCCGCGGCCTGCTGCTGGGGCTGTTCTTCCTGGGCGTGGGCATGTCGCTGGACCTGTCCGTGGTGGCGCGCAACTGGCCGCTGATCGCGGCCGGCGTGGTCGCCATGATGGCGGTCAAGGCCTTGTGCATCTACAGCGTGGCACGCTTGGCCAAGAGCTCGCATGCGGACGCGCTGGACCGCGCCGTGCTGATGGCCCAGGGCGGCGAGTTCGCCTTCGTGCTGTTCGCCGCGGCGCTGGGCGTGGGCGTGATCGACGCGACCGTCAACGCCAACATGACGGCGATCGTCGTGCTGTCCATGGCGCTGACGCCGCTGGTGGTGCTGCTGCACGGCCGCTTCGGCCCGCGCGTCCTGGCCTCGATGGAAGGCGTGGAGGCGGCGCAGGACCGCCAGGCCAGCGTGCTCGTGATCGGTTTCGGCCGCGTGGGCCAGATCGCCAGCCAGGGCGTGGTCGCACGCGGCGCCTCGCTGACCGTCATCGACCGCGACACCCAGGTGATCCGCGATGCCCAGTCCTACCTGGGCTTCAAGGTCTACTACGGCGACGGCGCGCGCGCCGATGTGCTGCACGCGGCCGGTGCGCACACCGCCAGCGCGATCCTGGTCTGCGTGGACGACAAGGTCGCCGCCACGCGCATCGCCGAGAACGCCAAGGCCATCTGCCCGCACGCGCGCGTGCTGGTGCGGGCCTACGACCGCGAGCATGCGCTGGAACTCGTCAAGACGGGGGGCGCGGACGCGGTGGTGCGCGAGACCTTCGAGTCGGCCATGCAGCTGGGCCGCGAGGCGGTGCTGGCCACGGGCGCGACGCCCGAGGAGGCCGACGCCGTCATGGCCGACCTGCGCCGGCTGGACGCCGAGCGTTTCGATCTGGAAGTCGCCGGCGATGCCTTCGCCGGCCGGGCCCTGGTGCTGGGCCACCTGCGCAACAAGGAGAACAAGGATGACAGTGCACAGGCCAGCGCGGTCTGAGGACCGCCCCGTGCCGCCGGCCGAGGGCGAGGCCGTGGTGGCGTGCTGGCGCGCGGCCGGACCGGCGCAATGGTTCGCCAAGAACGCCGCCTTCGACCGGCAGTTCCGCGAACGTTTCCACGAACTGCATTTCGCCGCGGCCGCGCGCCGCTGCGACGCCTGGGCCGAGACGGCCCAGGGCGCGCTGGCGCTGCTGCTGTTGCTGGACCAGTACCCGCGCAACAGTTTCCGCGGCACCGGCCACATGTACGCGACCGACCCGCTGGCCCGCATGTTCTGCCGGCAGGCGCTGGATGCCGGCCTGGACCAGCAGGTGGAACAGGCGCTGCGCCTGTTCTTCTACCTGCCGCTGTCGCATTCCGAGTACCTGCCCGACCAGCAGCGTGCGCTGGCGCTGAACCAGGCGTTGGGCGAGCCGTTCGCGAGCCATGCGCAGGGGCACCTGGACATCGTGGCGCGCTTCGGCCGCTTTCCGCACCGCAATGCGCTGCTCGGGCGCGAGACGCATGCGGCCGAGCGGGCCTTCCTGGCCGAGGGGGGCTTTTCGGGCTGAGCCGGGACCTGCGGGCACGAAGGCAAAATGCCGCGATGCTCATGTATCCCCAGATCGATCCGGTCGCGCTGCAGATCGGTCCCGTCGCCATCCACTGGTACGGCATCACCTACCTGGTCGCCTTCGGGCTGTTCATGCTGCTGGGCAACCTGCGGCTGCGGCACGAACCCTTCGCCTCGCTGGTGCCGCCCTGGACGCGCAAGGACGTGGAAGACATCCTGTTCCTGGGCGTGGTCGGCGTGGTGGTGGGCGGGCGCCTGGGCTACTGCCTGTTCTACAAGCCGGGCTACTACCTCACGCACCCGCTGGAGATCCTCTACGTCTGGCAGGGCGGCATGGCCTTCCATGGCGGCATGCTGGGCGTGATCGCCGCGATGCTCTGGTTCGCGCGCTCGCGCCAGCGGCCCTGGATGCAGGTGGCCGACTTCGTGGCGCCTTGCGTGCCGACCGGCCTGGCGGCGGGCCGCGTGGGCAACTTCATCAACGGCGAACTCTGGGGCCGCTTCGCGAGCCCGGACCTGCCCTGGGGCATGGTGTTCCCGCAGAGCGGCTCCATGCTGGCGCGCCACCCCTCGCAGGTCTACCAGTTCCTGCTCGAAGGCCTGCTGCTGTTCGTGCTGCTGTGGCTGTACGCGCGCAAGCGCCGCGCCCAGGGCCAGGTGGCGGCGGCCTTCCTGATCGGCTACGGCCTGCTGCGCTTCACGGCCGAGTTCTTCCGCGAGCCCGACGCCTTCCTGGGCCTGCTGTCGCTGGGCATGAGCATGGGCCAGTGGCTGTGCGTGCCCATGGTGCTGGCCGGCGTGGCCATGTGGGTCTGGTGCGGACGGCGCGCAGCGTCCGAAGGCGTCGCCACGGCGCGCTGAGCGCCGGTACCCCGGCGTTGCGGGCGCGCAGGCCGTGGCGCGCTGCGGCGCCTGGCGCGGCCGCTCAGCCGCCCCTGGCGCGCTGCAGGCGCTTGAGGAACACCGTCATTTCCTTGACGGACTGCATGTCGCCGCGTTGCCCGGCGACCGCCAGGCCCTGCGTCCATGCCGCTTGGGCTTCGTCCGGGCGGCCCAGCTGTTCGAGCGCCTTGCCCAGCAGCTTCCAGGCGGCCGAGTAGAGCGGGTCCTGGGCGGTGGCCTGTTGCAGGTGCTCGGCGGCCTGCTGCGGCTGGCCTTCCTGCAGCAAGGCCTGGCCCAGCCCGAAGCGCAGCAGCGCACCGTCGCGCCCGCTGGCCAGCAGCCGCTCGAGGTTGGCGCGCAGCGCGGCGCGGGCGGTGTCGGCTGCCATGTTCAGGCCGCCTGCGCTGGCGCGCACGCTGTGGCGTCG